>JABSQI010000267.1 GCA_013215905.1 Legionellales bacterium
GATACACCAATTCTTATCATAAAAAGACATGGTGAATAATAGAATCCAACACATTCTAGCTTCAGCACAAACGGAAGTATCGGCGGTAATGTAATTTGTAACCTCAATAGGGAAGTTACGATATTCTTTTTCTTGCCAAAAACTTTTGAGCAAATGCGTTTTTTTTAGGCGCACAGAACCACATTTCGTCATAATAAGTCTCCTCTTTTAGACAAAAATTGACATTCGCCTTAAAAATACCTATTATAACTTTTGCAAAAAGGTAGGCATTTTAAAGCTTATTTAGTTAAGCCCTAAGCAGTAACTTAGGGCTTTTTTATTTCTATTTTTACTATTTCCCTAACATTAAAATTTCTCCCAAAATCGCACGCGCGTGCGATTTATAAATTATTTAAAATAAAATCTTCTAAAATAGATTTATTCACTTTCTTGCTATATTCGCTTGAAAAATTAATACTAATAGAACCTGCATTGTTTTCTTTCCAATAGAAAACGGTTTTATTTTCGCTATTTTTAATTTCTATTCTTTTAGAAGGCAATTTTTTATTAATGTTATTGCTTATTAATAAAGCAAGTTTTTTCTCGCCAATATCCCCTTTTCGTAAGACATGGGCATTTGCAATTAATATTTTTAAATAGACATCACCTTTTTTTTGCCACCTTAGCATCTCAGATGCTGTTCTGCTAGAAATTTTACTAAAATCTTTTACTGCATCTTTAAGAGAATTATCCAACTTAGAAAAAGAGAGCATTTGCCTAACATAAGCCTCTGATTTATTTATGTTTTTTGCTAAATCGCTACGAGTTATGAGTTTGTTTTTAATAATTTTCTCATAATGAATTCCTTTAGCATAGTCTGATAGATTAGTCCTATTTTCATTTTCGCTATATTGCACTAAAATTGCTTCTTTGTCAGATAAATTTTTAACAATAATTTTTAAATTAAAATTTCCGTATTTAGCTGCTCTCCATCTTCTCTCGCCAACGATTAATTCATATTTGTTTGTAGAATCTTTAATTGGACGTACAATACACGGTTGAATTTGACCATTCAATTTTATATCTTGTGCCAATTCCACGATATCACCAAGCTCATTTTCAGGTCTATCACTAAAATTCCAATTCTGTATATAGCTTGGATCAATCTCGATTAATCCATTATTTTCATAATTACTTGTATTAAGGTCTGCCTGATAAGACTCTATTTTATCGGATGAAATTAAAGAGCCACTCGCATTGAGAGCTGCAAGACCTTTTTTGGGGGCTAGAGAATTTACAGCCCCACTGCTTTTATTTTTGTTTAATCTTAGTTTTTGTTTATCTGAAAGCTTAATCATAGTATTACTCTTTATGGTGCGTGCTTGATTCAGTTTCCCAAATGTTTTTGAAAAGTTCTAATAAATCGTCAAACACTGTATTAAAAGAAAGTAAGGCTCTTTGAAATGCCTTACTAGAACCCCTTGGTTTAGAAGTGTCAAAAATAGTTCCATGTGCATTAGATGCTTTAGATACTTCAATAGTATCTACTAGATAGCTATATAATACAGATTTGGGATATACATTTTTTAGAGCATTTTCAACTTCTCTGGCATCTTTATTTTCTTTATGGCGAGTTAGTAAAATTTTAAAAAACCTTAAATCCCTTTTTAATTTTTTGAAAATAATATCTAATGTGCCTAAGTATGAAATAAAAGCTGATACATCGGTCATATCAGGAGGAAGGGGAGCAAGAATACTATTACATGCAGTCAAAACATTTAGCGTTATATAATTAACATTTGGTCCACAATCAAACACAATTACATCATAATCATCCTTTATTATGTTAATGAACTTTGAAAATTGAAAGGCTGCTTCTTTTGTGTCTAAGCCACTTAAATGAAATTCTAAATCTTGTAATTTCATATTGCTACAAATAACGTCTACGCCTTCTACATATGTTTTTCTTATTACTTTTTTTACTTCTGTAGGGTTTAGTGCAGCATTAGCTAGTGTATCATCGAAATCAAGCTCTAGATCAGGTATGACACTTCCTTGTACCCATGTAGAAGTTCCTTGAGGATCGCAGTCTATATGTAGACACCTTAGACCGTGTATAGCGCAATATTGTACTAAGTGGCATGAGGTTGTGGATTTACAACTTCCCCCTTTAAAATTTGAAACACCTATTATCATAGGTTCAGTACCTTTAGGTCTTATATATCTGGTATTTAACTTATCTCTAATTAAGTTTATATGTGATAAAGTGTATTTCTTGTACTGGGTTTTGTTAGTTTGTGTATCTGGTTTAGGTAATAATCCTTCTTTTTCATATTTTTTTATTGTTGAAACAGATGTATTACATAGTTTTGCAACATCAGATATTCCCCACGTTCTCATGTGTCTAGTGCTATCTGGTGCTGTGACGACAGCTCTTAGCTGATCAAGTAAATCTAGCCCTGCAGTATGCAGTTTTTCAAATTCGCTGTGTAAAAAAGGTTCATGTTTCATAAAGCAATCCATAGTTAAATGCAAAAAAATGTGTTAACCCAAAAAATTCAATAACAACAAAATTTTTAGAAATTACTAAATTTTCAATAACAATTAAAAAGGAGTTTTACCAAAAAATCAAAGATAGATCAAATATTAATACATTCTTTACCTTATAGTGGTAGAAAATAAACAATAACAACAAAATATGTTACTAGGGTGGGTAGGGTGCGCTGATCTTACTCAACCACATAGATTTTTTAGCTCTATACACAACGATGTGGTTGGCAAATGGGGTGCGTCACCAAAAGACTTAAAAATAGATTGATTAATTTTTTTGAAATTATTCGAATTCATCTCCATAACTATCGTCATCAACGATGTTAACATGTAATCTAGATTCGTTTACCAAAAGGTGGCGTAAAGCCCCTGACTTTAGGCATGGGGATATAAGCCACTGATGTTTTATGTCTATAATTGATTATATCAATGTTATCCTATATAATCATATGTTGTAAATTAAGGAAGATTATATATCTATAGACAAAAGGACTTTATGCAGTATAAAAGTAATAATAATATCGTTTATTCCTGCAAATATCAT
>JABSQI010000268.1 GCA_013215905.1 Legionellales bacterium
TTCAATATTGTTTATGGGACTTGGTACCTTGTTGATAGGAGTATTGCCAACCTATAGCCAAATAGGGATATTAGCCCCAATATTATTAATAATTGCAAGAATAATCCAAGGGATCTCTATTGGTGGCGAATTTGCTGGTGGTACAATATTTTCTGTAGAGCATGGAAAAGCAGCAAATAGAACCGGTTTAGCTGGTGGGCTTGTGCTTGCAGGGGCTATGAGTGGAACATTATTAGCGTCTGTAGCAAATTATGTAACAACATTTTTTACAACAATATCTTGGCGTTATCCTTTTATTTTGGGATTTATAATATCTATTATTGGTTTATATATAAGAAAAAGAATTGTTGAAACAGAAGTTTTTGAAGAAGCTAAAAGTCGTAATAAAATACATAAATATCCGATTGTTGAAGGTTTAAAGTTATACCCAAAACATATTATTTATATTGCCCTTCTTAGTTGGTTCGGGGTCAGTATATTTATAACACACTGGATATTTTTACCATCTTATCTTAAGGAAATATTGCCTGAGATAAATGGAACTATTATAGATGCGAGTGTTCCAGTAAGTATCCTTATTTGCATGATGGTTGTTATATATACTGGGCATTTATCTGATTTTAAAATTAAGAGAAGCTTATTTTTGAAAATAGCTGCACCTGCTATGGGTGTCTTTATGTTTATTTTGTATTCAAAAATTATATTTTTGTCATTAGCTACTTTTTTGCTCTGTCAGTTAATTTTTGCTGTGATAAATGGTATGTGGGCCTCAGCTGTAAGAACTTACACTGTAGAAGTATTTTCTGAGGTCGAGGTTCGTTACAGCAGCTACGCCTTTGCTAATAATTTGGGAGAAATTCTAGGAGGATTAACCCCATTAATTGCTACAGTATTTATTAAATCCTATAATTCTCCTCAGGCACTGGGCGTGTTTATACTAACTGTGGCCATGATAGCACTATATTCTACCTACAAAGTTGTTAGCACATATGAAAAAGATAGTTATGGCAAACTTAAGAAGTCAACTTTTGATAAGTTAAGTTTCGAAAGTTAACTAGGAGGTTATATGTCTTTTAATTCAGAATTTATCCATGGATATACAAAATATTCAAATACATTCGATTTATGGTGTAAGAAAGCATACTCAATAATGGGAGAGATAAATCAGTGTGGGATTACAGAATTTGACAAGAATGGTTATGCTTTAATAGCAACAAATAGGCCTGATTTTGGAGAAAGTTACATAGATAAAAAAGGGTATTTATTAGATACGAATTGGGTTTATAGTGATAATCTTACAACTGGCTTCAAGACCCAATGTTCCAATGAAGGTCTGCAATTTTTACAAAATAATGAAATAAAAATTTTTGGTAAAAAATTCGATGTTTGGTATGGATTTTCATATTTAGAAAAGACTAGTTCCTCCAGTTATAGACTATGTTTTTTTGCTTCGGATCAGCCAACTATCTATGATAAATTATCTAATAATTCCGCTCTAGTGAAAAAATTTATTACTTATTTCGTAAAGGAAAACCAGAAAATATTATCTTATTATGGCGATAGAAGATTTAATCTTGCTGATAACAAAACAAATTATTTCATTGAGGGTGCAATTCCAGATTTATCAGAACGTGAGAAAATGGTTAGAATTTTGCATGATTTAAATATTTTAGATAGAAACACAACAATATCAAAGCGGGAGTGGCAATGTTTTGATTTGTATAGGAAAGGAAAGTCTGCAAGAAAAACGGCAGAGACTCTAAATATTTCACGCAGAACAGTGGAAACTCATTTCGAGAATTTAAAAAATAAATTAAATACTAAATCAAAAAGTAAATTGATGGAATACCTTGATTAGAATATTTAATTTAAATGTAGTTGAGTTAATATTTTTTTCTGAGGCTTAAAACCCTAACAAAATTCTACCAATTAGGTAATTTGGACATCTTCTTTGGGTGCTGAGTCATATAAAGCAAGTTGCGATATTAGTGGTTTAGATGCTGATTTAAAACGAGTACGCTCAATTCCTGTAAGCGAGCTTGCCATTGGAAGTTTAACAGTTTCTGGATTTACTTTTTTTCCTTTGATCCAAAACTCATAGTGTAAGTGTGGGCCATCGGCAAGTCCCGATTTTCCTACATACCCTATAATATCTCCTTTTGTGACTCTTTTGCCTCTATAGATGTTTTTAGCATACTTTGATAGGTGAGCATATAGGGTTGTGTATTGTCTTCCATGTTTGATCATAATTGTTCTACCATATCCACCTTTACGTCCTAAATAGCTAATTTTACCATTCCCAGATGCTTTGATAGGTGTTCCATAAGGCGCTGCGTAGTCCACTCCTGGATGGGGTCTGATAATACCAAGAATAGGATGTTTCCTTCTTGCTTTGAATGGTGAACTTATCCTGGTGTATTTTAATGGTCTTCTAATAAATGCTGGTTTTAGACTTCTTCCAGCTGGGCTGTAATACTGACTTGTGCCATTTTGAAATGTGTGTCTTATTGCTTCATGAATTTTTCCTCTATTAGAAAATCTAACTGCTAGAATTTTTCCATCACGGATTTTTGTGTCACCGGCATAATGGTCTTCATATATAACTGTGAATGAGTCTCCTGGTCGAATATCTTTTTTAAAATTTATGTCCCATGAAAAAATATTCACAATATCCATAATAGTTTTTTCTGTAAGTCCAGCTTTATTTGCCGCATTGCTTAAAGATGAGCTTATTATCGCTGAAGCATAATGGATCCTTTTTTCTATTTGAGTATTAATAATTCTGGCAATATATTTTTCTCCATCTAGAGCTATAGTTAATTTTTGTTTAGGAGATATTGAATAATCAATTTGGATTAGTTTGCCATCATGATCTAGCGCATACTCTAGAGTTGTGTTTGGTCTGAGATTGGCTAATGGCTTTGTTATTTTTCCTAGATTTATAATTTCATACAATGTCTTCATTGGTATGTTAAGTTGGTTAAATATGGTAGTAAGATTCATTCCAGAATCTATATTAAAACTATGCCAAATGGTTACTGTCTCAGGTGCTAGCGGTTGAAT
>JABSQI010000269.1 GCA_013215905.1 Legionellales bacterium
AAGCACTTATAATAAAATTTGCATATTTTGTCACAATTTTGGGATTATCTGAGAAAGCTCTTTCTAATTTAGATATTACTGGATTATCAATGTTAACTTCTAAATCGACTACTGGAGCAAACACATAGTTAAATCCATACATTTCCATTGTATTTGCATATTCTTTAGCAACATTTCTTGCTTCTTTTTCTGAAAGTGAAGCAAACTCCTTTTGTGAAATAGTTTTGGGAAAGCCTTTGGCAATAGCTAATCTATCAACTATTCCACCCTCTCTATCTATAGCAATGATCAGAGGAACAGAAGAGAACTTCTGTGAATATTTTTTTAGATCTGCAATTAATGATTTTAATTGTTTAGGATTTTTTATATTTTTGCTAACTTTTTTAAATGCTTCTTGATCTTGTTTTAGACTTTTTCGAAAATTAAGTACACTAATTTTTTTATTACTAGCTTCTTGAATTACTTTCTGGTAGTCAATATCAAATAAAATAACTCCACCTATTCTTTTATTTTTGATATCTTCTAAAAGAGCACTATCTTTAATTATATTATCTTCCTTAAATCCAATAATTAGCATTTGTCCAATCATTTCATCTAGAGTCGCTGCATATATATTAGAGGCAAGTAATAATAAGGAAAATAGCAATAGTTTTTTATTTAATGAGTACATCTTTGTAATCTGCAATAAACAATTCCAAAGCAGTTTACTATTTTAGTTGAGATTTTGCAATAATTTTAGTTGGCAACAATTTTATGAGATTAACTAGCAACTTATTTCTAAAACCACAAATAACGCTAGCTTTTTTTTCTAACATTGATCTTAAAACTATATTTGCTACTCTTTCTGCTGACATTATAAAGATTTTATTGATTTTTGGGATCTCTTTATCAGCATCATTAAAAAAATTTGTATCTGTAACACCAGGAGACACTACCGTTATACTAACATTATTATATTTTTGACTTAATTCCTCCCTTAAAGATTTACAAAATGAAATAATAAAACTCTTACTTGCATTGTAAACAGCAGATCCAGGTATAGTCATATAGCCTACAATAGAGCCAATATGTACAATATAATAAAATTCATTGGAATTGTTTACCTGTTGAAGAAAACGATGAGTAAGAGTAACAGGAGTGTAATTATTTGTAATCATCATTTTTTCTTGTCTTGCTATAGGCATCTTACCAAATATACCATAACATCCTATACCGGCATTACTGATCAGAACACTTACTGATAGATTTAATATTTCTACTTGCTGAAATATTTCTTCTGTAGCATTTTTTTGGCTAAGATCACAAACAACAATATAACATTTGATAGCATAAGTTTTGATTACAAGTTGTTGTAGTTTTTCTAAATCATTTTTGCAACGAGCCACAATTACAATATTACAATGCATAGAAGCTAACAAAATAGCACATTCTCTACCAATACCACGCGATGCACCAGTGATCAATGCCCATTTACCGGCTAACTGAGTTTTTGACATATTACCTAGTTATTTCCTTACATGCCGCAACTGTATGTAGACCAGTAGAAGTTATACAATCTTTACCGCATTGGTATAAACCTACTTCTTCGGCTCTGAGTCTTTTTAATTCATCTTTACTAGCTATACGACATTTTTCCAAAGATTCAAATTCTCCAATATTACTATAATTAAATAAATTATTTCTGTCTGGGTAAACAAATCCATCCCAGGTTGGTTGCTCACAACCATATAATAAACCTAACACTAATAATGATATTACCCGAAATAGCATGAGTATCCCTCCAGTTCTTGATAATCCTTATAAGATCCTATATACAATATTATTAGTATATGGTAAATATACAAGGTTATTCTATATAGTGAATAAAATGTCTAAATTTAAACCGTTATGAGTTCTTATTTAACATGGAAATTTTTGAATTAAAACTTTTATTGTTAGCTTGCATACTATTAGTTACTGTATCTACTGGATTGCCAGTATTTTGGAAAAAAATTTCGAAAAAAATAACCGTTTATTTAACTGAATGTGATGCTTTTGCCAGGGGAATATTTTTAGGTGCTGGATTTACACATTTGTTACCGGAAGCAATTGAACACTACAGTCATTCCCACTACCATAGTGATAGTATTTTTTTTGTTTCTTCAATATGCGCCTATAGTTTTGCAATTTTAATGTGGCTGGAAAAATGTTTACCTCATCATATTAATAAGATAAATACAAATTTTATAATACCTCTATTTCTAATATTTGCTCTTAGCGTACATTCAATAATAGAAGGTTATGCTTTGGGTTTGGAACCAACAATTAATGGTTGTATGATTCTTTTCATTGCAATTGTTTCGCATAAAAGTCTTGCTTCCATTGCATTAAGTCTAAAATTATGTACTTCCTCATTAACTATCAGAATACAACTATTGCTATTTTTTATTTTCACAATTATGACTCCAATTGGGATAGTTGCAGGTATATTTTCTAATATGTATTTAGCTTCTCATGGTTCATTATTGCAATCATATGCAGATTCAATAGCGGCTGGCACCTTTATATATATAGCCACAATGCATGAAACCAGTATTAATAAAGAATCTGAGCATATTTCAGTCATTCTATTTATCTTGGGAATTGCTCTTATGAGCATAATGGGAAATTTTTTGAACCATCACCATTGATTTGAAAAATATTATCTACAAAAATTATTATTCTCGGCTATTGTATTAACCTGCTCACCATATTCTGAGCTTGATTCAGAGGCATAACAGGTACCAATTTCTGGGACTGTAGTCAAATAAGTATAACCTCCTCCTGGTAATGGGCTATCTGGGGATTCCATCAAATGTTGTGCTTCACTTCCCAAAAAATCGGTTGAAACTAGTGCATCACCTACTTCTAAGCCATTTAAAGCAACATAGTATCTAGCGACTCTTTGAATTGTGGCAATATTTTGTGCTGATAATTGAATATTAGAATCTAGCTTAAAAGCAGAAAATTTTGGGATAATTATCCGCACGGTTGCTGACGGGAAGGAAGTTGCTGCGCTTGACCGGGATCTTC
>JABSQI010000027.1 GCA_013215905.1 Legionellales bacterium
AGCTATATTTATAAGTCATTCCAGACTCCAACTGTAGTACCAACCATCTAGAGTAGCACTTTACCTTTTTAGTAAATAATGCAATATTATTACCAGCTAAAAGTAAATTTGCTGGAATTTATGCTGGTGCTGACATAAAAATGAAAAGAAGAGATATTTCAATAGCTGCATCTGTTGACTATAACGCCCCTTTATTATTCGTGGGGTATTACACTATTAATGGGTGAATAAAAAAGAAATTAGATGGCCAAGACATTATGCAAACAGATGGATGGCTTATAAGGTTTTGCCCTGGATATTTTCATGCTATGGTAAACACAAAAATAATTGATGCATTTGGTTCAGCCTTTGCTTCAGTCTTGGGAGTAGAGTCAGAGCCATCAACTGGCGAGAAACCAGATTTAACATTTTTTTCATTAGATACGAGTATAATTAAGCAATATATGTGGAAAAATGGGTTTAATTTTAGATGGGGAATTTATTTATTACATATAACTGATTTTAGAAAACATTACGGAATTGCTCCAATGTTATCATTTGGTTTTGGAATGATCTTTTAGATTTTTGATTCAAATTTTTAAAATTGTTAAATATTTGAAAATGGTCTATTCTTAAGTATCATATTGTATATCTGCTAAAAGTATGAAAAAAGCCGAATTAAACAAAAAATTATATTCTGAAGCATTAAAAATAGTTAAATTTCCTGAATTTGACCCAACAGCAATATCTAAAAATGAAAAAAAAATTCTGGAACTACTCAAACGTAAAATGATGGAGAAAGCTATAAATGATATTTATAGAAATTGCGTAAAAGAATCTAATGATGAATATACATTTACTGAGATAAAAAATCTTGACGAAGCAACTAGAGCTATAATTAATCTTGAAACTTTAAAATTACAAAATTATCTGTGTCGTCAATTGCTAAAAAGTATAACCCCCAATGGCTGTAATATAGATAATGAGAAATATTATCTTGTAGATAAAAAATTTGCATATGGAATTTTAGACAATGTAACTACACATCTAAAAAAAACATATGACGAACTAGTAGAAACAAATAATAAATTTTTAGAAAATAGTTTTATTGATCACTCAAAAAGAGTACATGATTTAAATAAACTAACTAAAAAACAAATCCAATCTCTAAATATTTCTATCCCTGAAGTAGAATATGATCCTATTGCTTCATATAATCCAATACCTTTAATTGTAGGAGCAGCCCTCAGTATTGTAGTTGGTGCCATATGTGTAGCTACAGGAGGTATAGGAGCAATAGTTCTTGGAGTTTGTCTTTTAGGGTTTGGAGTTGCAGGAGGCTTTGGAGCAATAAGAGAGATGCGCAAAAAATCAAAATATTTTGAAAAACAGGATGAATCTTACCTTGCACAGAAAGAATTAGATCAAAATTATAATAGCAATTATGATAATATGCGTCGATATACAGGGAAATTAGGAAATGAAATAAATAAGCAAAGCACAAAATTGCAAATTATTCAAAAATCAAAAAGAGGTATGACTAAAATGAAACAACTTTCAAAAAAAACAAATGAACATGAAAATGTTAAAACGATAAAGCATGAAGGGAGCTCTAAACTTATAGACGATAGTATTGTTATAAAAGAAAATTCTCATGATAAGTCCGAAAATGATGAACAAAAAAATCTACAAAACTCTACATTTCATAAAATGTAGTAATTACGGCACAGATGATAAAAAATCTACAACATTCCTCACAAGAAAAGGCCACTTCGTGGCAACTTGGCGACCAATCATCCTTCTATGGCACAATAATAGACAGATTTGTTATCATATAATACATTTATTGCGCTAATAAAGTATAATTATGTCTCTTTATGAGTTAATAATTATTATCTTGGAACATAAATAGACCATAAAACAGATACTTACACATGACGAAGCTTGATGAACATTCTATGAGAAACATCAACACAGAATCATACTTCCTATCATTATCGCTGTTGTAAAATTTCTTAGCTGCAAAATATTATCAGAGGAGTACAGGATTTTTCTTGTACTAATCAATCTTGCTATTATGTTAAACGGATGTGTTTTACCTTCAAATCCAAAGCTTGTTCTTCATGTGGTAAGAAAGCAACGAGTATTTGGTTAAATAAGTAAATCAATACCCTTCTACGAACTCCTTTTCAACATATTACTTTTACCATGACTGATATCTATGGGATTTCTTTTGGTACAACCGATATCTTCTTAATCTTATTGCTTTACTTGCTGTTGACTGTATCAAAAGAATTGCCAAAAAGAAAAATGTTATTCCTGGGAGCTTTATTTCTATCTATACCTTTGGACGTGACCTTTAACGTAATATTCACATTCATTTATTCGTTACTTTGGGTGGTTTATCTGATGATAATACTAGATGGATTAAATTATTCTTCAATAGAGAATATCTTATGAAGCAATGGCGATATAATATCATCAACCTTTTTAGAAATGAATTTAATCGAGGTCATCTTATTGTTCCTAGTAAAATATCTCAATCTCTTTATCATGCTTTTACTTTTAACAACTTCCTTGACCAACAATACCAGAAATACTGGCATGTCCATTGTGCTAAACCTTCTAACTCTTATAAGAAAGACCTTAAATATCTTAGTAGATGTATTAAAAGACCGCCTATTGATGAGTCTAGACTTAAACACTATGATGGCAACTATGTTGCTTTTAAATATCTTGACCATAAAACTAAACTTTTTAGACATTTTAAACTTACAACAGAAGACTTCATTGCCAAATTCATTTCTCATATTCACGATGTTAACTTTAGAACTATTAGATATTATGGCTTCTTATCTAATAGATTAATATCTGATTTATTACCTAAAGTTAAAGATATTATTGGCCAACATGACGATAAACAATTAGCTCTACCTGGTTTCCAGAAACTCATGATTGATGAATTTAATGTTGCCCCTCTCAAGTGTCTCTTCTGCGGATGTCAGTTAGTTCTCAACAGTATTAGATTTGGTATCACCAATGCTAAGAAACTTTTATCTTTTCATCGGGAGTTAGCTTTACTTAAAAATATCTAATTTTATTTAGCGGGCTCAGTACGCCTATTTTTTGAATTTTGCCGATTTTTGATTAAATATTTTGCTGTTTTTAAAATGATTTTCAATCTATAGTTCATTGTTCATTACTATAATTTGAGTGATGATCATATGAATATACCTGATAGGTGGTTTTGAAATTCCTTAATACTAAATATTTGTGGATCATAGATTTGATCGAAGATTACGGCGCGCAACTAGGAAAACCATATGCTGATGTAATAGGAGATGGTTTGTTTGAAATTAGAGTTAAAGGAAAAGAATGAATAGCAAGAGCATTTTTTTGTTATGCTAAGAATGCAGAAATAATAGTGTTACATTCTTTCATTAAAAAAACTCAAAAACCTCCTAAAAATGAATTAGAAATAGCAAAGAAGCGCTTAAAAGAGGTAGAACAAAATGAGTAAGAAGATATTAAGTCATGACAAAAGGAGTTTATTTACCCTGCGCAGCGGCTCCAAGTTCCCAAATAGGTAAGAACACTCCTAAAGCTAGAAATAACACCATCACACCTATAAATACAAGCAGGACAGGCTCTATGATATCTCCAATTCTATCTATTTCATAATCTACTTCACGCTCGTAGTACAAGGCAATCTCTTCCATCATACGATCTAGCTCTCCAGAGTCTTCGCCTACAACTATCATCTGCAGAGCAATACGTGGAAACAAACCAACATCTTTGGAACTTGCCCCAAGAGACTCACCAGATTCCATTTTCTCTTTTATTTTATTAATTGATTTTTTAAAATGAGTATTACCAATAGAATTAGCAATCATATCAATCCCTTCATTAAGTGGTACACCAGTCTTTAATATCATCACCATGGTACGTGCAAATCTAGCTAATAATATTTTCTCTAAGACAGGTCCAACAGCTGGAATTTTCAACTGGAGACGATCAAATATCTGCCTGCCATAATTTTTAGATATAAAATATCTAAAACTAAATATAGTAACAATCAATACTCCTAGTAAGGTTCCCCAATTAGCCAACATAAAATCCGAAAAAGCTATTAAAATTTTCGTAAAGATTGGTAAATCTGCACTAAAAGATTTAAATAATTTAGCAAAAGCAGGAACAACAAATATATTAACAATTACTATTGCAATAGATATTGCAACCACAACTATTATTGGATATCGCATAACTTTCTTCAATCTTGCTACTGTTTCTAGCTCTAAACTAATATACTCTCCAACTCTTTCAAAAGCTTCTTCAAGTCTACCTGTTTGTTCGCCAACACCAATTATATGTCTTAATATTGGTGGGAATATATTAGGAAATTGTTTAAATACTACAGAGATACTTTGACCACCAGCAACATCATCACACATCTTGAAAAGGGTACGTCTTAGGGTTGAATTTTTAGTAGATTCTGCAAGCCTCTTCAGAGCATTAGTAACTGGGATCCCTGATTTTAGCATTGTATACATTTGTCGACAAAACAAATGTAAATCTTTAGGGTAAACTTTTGGATCTGTTAATTCGAGATTTAATTTATTTCTCCATCCTGAAGAACTAGATACAATATCAATAGTAACTGGAATTAAGTTTTGATCTCTGAGTCTTTTAGCAACTAAAATTCTCTCAGTAATATCCGTGAACTCACCATTAACTAGTTCTCCCTTTTGATTTCTAGCAATATAAATTGCTTTTTTTGCCATGATTTTATTTTACCTGATCTGTTAGTTGTCCTAATACTCTTTTTGCTTCCTCTATAGTAGTAATACCTTGCAAAGCTAAATTTAATGCAGCAGAACCAAGTGAAATATAGTCTTTTTTATTTTTAACTGCTTCATAGTATTCATTAGAGTTATTACTATTTAATGCTTTATTCATGTTTTCATCTAAAATTAATAACTCAAAAACTCCTATCCTGCCTAGATATCCAGTACCATTGCAATGCGAACAACCATTACCTTTTTTAAAATTGTTTGTATATCCTTTATCAGCAAAAATTTTATCTAACCAAACTTTCTCTCGATCTGAAATGTTATATTCTGCTGTACATTTGTTACAAACTTTTTTCACTAATCTTTGAGCCAAAACAGCTGTTAATGAAGTAGCAACTAAAAAACTATCGACCCCCATACTTACTAATCTTAAAGGACTAGAGGCGGCATCATTTGTATGAAGAGTTGCTAATACTAAATGTCCTGTCATTGAAGCTCTAAGAGCTATATTTGTGCTTTCTTCATCACGAATTTCTCCAACCATTATAATATCTGGATCATGACGCAATGCAGAATGAAGCACTCTAGTAAACGTTAGCCCAACTTTTTCATGAATTTGGACTTGATTTATTCTAGGCAAATGATATTCAATAGGATCTTCAACTGTAATAATTTTTTTCTCTTTTACGTTAATATTTTTTAATACACTGTAGAGCGTTGTAGTTTTCCCACTTCCTGTGGGCCCTGTAACTAACACCATGCCATATGGTTGCTGAACAATTTTTTCTAAATTTTCTTGTATTCCACCTACTATACCTAATTCTTCATAACTTAAAATACCTTTTGATTGATTTAAGATCCGCATCACGACAGTTTCACCATAATGAGTCGGTAATGTAGATAATCTTACATCGATACTTTGATCTTTTACTTTAATATTGAATCTTCCATCTTGTGGTACTCTTTTTTCAGCAATATTAAGCCCGGCCATCAGTTTCAATCTTAAGGTCAATGAATTAGCAATTTTTTTCTCATTCATCAAAGTTTCCTGAAGATCACCATCAATTCTTAATCTTATTCTAAGAATAGACTCATCAGGTTCAATATGAATATCAGATGCATTCATATGTACCGCATCAGAAAATAATGATTTAAGTAATTTTACTACTGGCGCATCCTCTGCTCCAACATCAACACTATAATCATCTATTTCAACTCCTCGAGATTTTATTTCATCAGACAATTCCTCAGCAAACCCCGTTATTTCTTCTCTGTGCCTATATACTAAATCTATAGAATCAGAAAGATCATCAGCAACAGCCAATACTAATTTTATCGGTTTATCAAGCTTTGTTGTAATCTCATCATAAGAAAAGATATCTGTTGGATCAGACATAGCTACCAAATAGTAATTTGGTTCTTCTTTTAAAACCATAGCTTGGTATTTTCTGGCAAAATTTTCTGGAAGCTTTAAAGTATCTTCCTCATTAAATTCAAAAGATCTAACATCAACAAAATCAATATTAAGTTGTTTTGATAATGTTCTAGCTAATTGATATTTATCAATATCTCCTTGAGAAAGTAAAATTTCTCCTATTTTTGACCCTTGTTGTTTTTGCACTTCAAGAGCTTGAGATAGTTGTTCTTGTGTAATTAATTCATCTTCTAATAACAGCTCACCAATCTTTTTTCTCATGATATTTTATTCTCGTGCTAATCCAGCTCATAAATTCTAGATTCTACGTAATTTTGTAATTCAATATCTAAACCACCAACATCCAAGGCTTTATTAAATGCAGTTAAAGCTTGCCTTTCACTGCCAATTGAATCATATGAGACTCCAAGTCCAGCCCACCATTCTCCTTCATGAGGATAAAGTTTTAATAAACTTGCATATAGTTTAATGGCTTTTTTATGATCCCCTAGCTTTTGTCTAACGGCGGCTATAAAAGCATAATAATCTCCATCTACAGTTATGTCTGGAAGTTGTGATAATAGTGTTTCTAACGCAGCTTGTGGCTGGTTATTTCCTAATAATAATTTTGCTTTAATTTTTTTATATATCAACATATTAGGTGCAAGATAAATGCCTTTTTCTAGAGCAATCTCAGCATCTTGTCTCCTGCCTAATTCTAACGCTGACAAGATAAACATTTTTCTAGCTAGATGGTTATCTTGACGAAAACTGATAGCCCTTTTAGCGTTTAAATATGCTTTAGTGATATTACCTTCATTAGCAAAATCCAGTGCTTTTTGATAATACTCTTTAGACAACTCACTAGGAGTTTTTTGATTTTTAAGTTTTTTCACTTCTAAAGATTTTTTCTTGCTTTCATCATCAGTTTCATCTTTACTAAATAATTTTATAGCGAGCTTTGTAGAATTTTCATCTGTAAACGCAATTTCTGTAACGCTTGTTTTAGGTAATAAATCAAAAGTCAATAATAGATCGTCTTCATCAACAGTTTTTACAATTAAATTAGACGCAGCTTGTGAAGAAATATCGCTTTTGAAATTCTGCCCTCTTATTGTATTATAGAGAGTCACTTTATATGTCCTTCCGTCTGTACTTCTAGTAGCCCCAAATTTTGTTTGGGCAGATAACTCTAGCATTATAATTGTAAATTTATCTTGTTCTAATACAAGCATGTTATTCAGACTACGACTAGGTTCTGCTGATTTTTGACCAACAAACCGTATTGAAGAATTTATAGGTAATTTCTTAACAACATCATCCATGGCTTTTTGTTTAGAATATTTTTCTTTCCCTCCTGAAGATAACAAAAAATATGCAATAACACATAGTAGTATTGAAAATATGAAAAGCCATTTTTTCTTATTTATATTTGTGGTATTTTTTACAATTGTTTTTTTTTCTTTATCTAATTTACTCATTTTTAAATTTTATTTTATCCAGGATTTAGCTCTTCAGAAGGTCTAAATATATGACTCTTACTGCCAAAATGAAATCCTCTATTTACTTTATCGAAAGAATCTCTTGTTTTCTTCGATTCATTTTCCCATGTTTCATCATTGACAATTATAGGTCTAAGCATAATTACTAGTTCACTTTTAATTGAAACTTGCTTTGTTCTTCTAAACATAGTACCAACAACTGGAACATCACCAAGGAAAGGAGTCTTTGCAATTCCTTCTTGAGAGTGTGATTTCATTAATCCTCCAATAATAACTACTTGGCCGTTCTTTGCCTTGACAATGTTATCTGACTCTCTGATAGAGCTTAAAGCAGATGGTAAAGTTGATTGTTGTCCTTGAATATTAACAATTTTGGCTTTATCAGTAACTTCGCTTATCGTAGGATGGATATGTAAGATAACATCCCCATCTCTATCTATATGAGGGGTAACATCTAATGAAATACCAGAAAAGAATGGCGTTAACTCAATTGATTGGCTTTGTGTCGTTGACGCAGAAGTTGTGCCTTGAGAAGTATTCCCAGATACATCCGTTACAAAAAATTCATCACTTCCAACCTTAATAATTGCTTTTTGATTATTAACTGTAGATATTCTAGGACTAGATAAAACCTGAACATTCCCTTGAGTTGCAAGTAACTTCATTGTTAAATTAAAACGACCAAGTTTAGGTGTTAAAGTAAAAACACCATTAAAATCTCCTAAGCTATCTATACCTGAATAACCTCCTGTTGCTAGTCCATTGCTTTGTGCGCTTCCTAATTTACTAGATATAAATCCCCAATCAATTCCAGATTGATAACTATCATTTAATACCACTTCAAGAATTTTAGCTTCAAGAATAACTTGTCTGTTCAAGCTCTTCTCTGCTCTATCTAAATACATTTCAACTTCTCTAAGCTCACGCGGTAAAGCCCTCACAACAACTATACCTGTTTGTGGGCTTACAACTACAGATCTACCTCCAGTTGTTCCAACCATCGCTTTTACTGTATTTGCAACTTCTGGCCAGAAATCTGTAATTAATTCTGTACCAACACTTGCGCTTAAAGTAGCATTTCTATTTGAACTACCTCCTGAGCTTGATGAACTACCACTACTACTACTACTACTACCACTATTCGAACCACTATTACCACCAGAAGTTAATTGTCCAGCAGAAACATTTGTTGTAGATTTTCCTGTACGTTTAATATTTAAGTAATCTACATGAAATACTTTCGTAAGTAACCCAGCAGGCATTATCTTAAAACCATAATTAGTCGCTTCAAACTCATATCCATAAGCATCCCTTGCGGCACTAAGTGCTTCTCTAATGGTAACTGCTTTTAAGTTCAGGGATATTTCTCCTGAAACCCCAGGATTTACAACCATACTATATTTAGTTCCAGCAACAAGTCCCATGAAAAACTCTTTAGCAGGGACATCCTGAACAGCTATATCAAATCTATCTTCTTTCTTTTTATTTTTAATAGGATTAAGAGAGATATCTAATCCTGGGACTAAAGACTCAGTAATCATTAAGGGAGGGGCTTTACTTCTAGAAGAAGAAATTTTTCTATTATATTGTTCACTATCATCTAAAAAACTTACCATTTCATCCATAGTATTTGGTCGTTCATAAGTAGAACTACATCCAACTAAACATAAAATCCCAACCACTATAAATAGTTTATTTAATCCCTTAGTTATCATAATTTTCCTTTAGATGAGTTTTTATAGGATTTTTAACATCCTCAAATATTTCATCATTTACTAAATCTCCACTATCAGATTTATGTTTCCTCCTTAGCAGCTTCAAGATTATCTTCTCGCCCTTAGGACCCTGTAACTCTACATACTCATCAGTGATATCAACCACTTTTGCATCAGCATAAACACCACCAATTTTTACTATCTCTCCATTAATATTAGCAGTATGTTTACCATTTTTATTATCAAGTCTGATCATTTTTAACCGCAGTGGTTCTGTTTCAACTGTAACTTTTGGTGCTAATTTTTTGGGAGGCTTAGTCGGATCAGCCATTTCAGCGTGCAAATTAAGCACAAACAAAGATATAATTATCCAAATAATTGATTTATTAACCATCTGAAGCCTTCGATAATACTAATAAATGAACTCTTATAGAAACTTTTGCAGTCGGATAATTGTCAACTAAATATTCAAGACTGTTCCAATAAATTCGCCAAGAATTTTCCAAACTGGTAAGAAATTTATATACATTTATATAATCACCGTCAATATCGAGCTCAATAGGGTGAATATAAATCTCTGGTAACTTATCTAATCCAATTTTTGTAGCACCTAAGGTTAAGGGCGTTGCTCTATATCTGCTTAATGAAGCTATTCTAAATAGTTTTAATATTTCATTTTGGGCTACTTTTGATTTTATTATTTGTACCATCCTCGGTGTTTCCAATTGATTTTTCGTAAACTCCTCAATTTTGGCCACTTCTATTTGGATTTTTTTCTCAATTTCATTAATACTATCTTGCAAGCTTTTATTTGGATTATCAGAAATATCAGCTAAAAAAGCTTTTTCTTCACGAGCTAATGAAACTAATGATCTCTTGACACCTTTTGTTTTTATTTCATTTAGTTTGAAGCTATTATATTCAGGTAATATATAAAACATCAAACCAATTAATAAAAGCGCTGCAGAACTAGCTACTAAAAACATAACCCTTCTTGAGTTATTCCAATTATCAAAATGAGAATATCCTGATGTTACCAACTCATCAATCTTATTATCAATATTCTGCATGAATGGTTTTAAATAAGTATTCCATTTTGGTAACAATTCTTTTTCGGCGTATGGGAGAAATTTGTTTTTATAAAATGGGTGAATATTATTTCTATAAATCGGTAAGAAAATTCTTCTTAAATATGGATGGAGTAACTCCATATATCTTCTATAAATATATGACCCTCCTCTTTTTACAAAAGAGAAAATCTTTTTAGCAGCATTGCTTGATAGATTATTGTTCAACATTTTTATCTTGTAAATTATCTATATTAGTTTCTTTATCATTTTCAGCAACTCGGGAAAAAATTTCTAAGGAAAATTCATCATTACCAGAACTTAGTGTGGATGTTTCTATTTTTTTTAATTTAATCGTTTTATTGCTAAAAACCTCATCAACTTCTAATTTTTTAATTAGACTTTGAACTTTAGACACATTATTAGTAAGCCCTTTTAAAACAATATATGTACCACCTTTTTGGATTTTAATCTCTGTTAACCATAAATCATCTTTTGCATGTCTGGATAAGGCTAAAAAATATTTAGAAAATCCTTCTTCATTTGAAAATCTAGGGCTAGATATTTGTTGCTTTAAATCAACGTGCAATTCTCGAATATCTTTTAGCTCATTCAACTTACTCTGCAGAACTACACTTTTGGCAATTTTAGGATATTTTTTCCTAAGTTGAATTATTGCATAACGTTTTGTTTTCTTTAATTCAATTGTATTATTCAAATCTATTTTAGAATAATAACTGCGAATTGCTACATAACACCATGATACAAGTAGAAATACCAATATTGAAAACAATATTTTTAAATATGTTTCCCACGACATTCTGTTCTTAAAATCATGTGGTAGGCAATTATATAAATTAATCTGCTTGTTCTTCATTTTGATATCTTAATGCCCCTCCTAAAGCAACCATATTTGTATCGTCAGTCTCTACCCAATTTTCTAAAGAATCACTGATGTTAAACTCTTCTACATTCTTATTTATTAATTCAGAAAATTTTTGTTCAACCTTATTTATTTCCACAACTTGGCTATACAGCACTTGTTCTGGCTCATCAATATTTAAACTGTTAGTGCAATATTCAAATGATCTCTTAATCTCATCTGCTAATAGATCAATTACTTCTGGCGAAGCACTATCACTTTTTGTTTCTGACTCTCGTTCAAGATCAAGATCATTTAAATCTTTTACTGCACTTTTAGTAATATTTAACTGGTGGATAGGTTCCTCATTTTCATTTGCAATAGTTAATTTTGAATTTGATGTTTCTGATATGTTTTTTTTTCGAGTTACCTTATATTCACTTTTAGCAGTTTCACTACTAGAGTCATCCCCCCAAGTCAAAGAAAGTTTTCTGGTTAAGAATAATCTATTATTTTTGCAAATTAATAGAGTTAATTTTCCAAAAACTTTAACTATTAACGCTACATTTTTATTATCAAATTTTGTCCCCCTAAATAAATTCGTTAAAGCATTCTCAGTGATATCAATAGTACAAAGATTCAAGCGTGATGATTCAAGTATAGAAGCTCTCTCAATCATTTGTTTCTTATTAACAATAACTGAGAAAGTTTTGCTAGATTTATCGCTCTTTGAATTAGCGGGAATATCCATGAAATCCAACAAAACTTCTTCTTCTTCAGAATCAGTTTTCTCTAGTACTTCCCATTTCAATGCTTGTAATTGCTCTTCTTCAGGGATAGGTGGAATATCAAAAACTAACAATTTATATTCTTCAGGATTTAATATCCAATTGCATTTAGCTTGAGATAGGTCATGCCTTAAAACATAACTGGATATTTTTTTCTTCAGATCACTATTGTCATAAAATTTATCAGAGTATTCGTGTAATATCTTAAAAGTATCATCTTTAGAAAGTTCAATTACTATTAGATAGAACT
>JABSQI010000270.1 GCA_013215905.1 Legionellales bacterium
TAATGATAAGTTATTATCAAGCAAAGGACCTTACGGATGCTTATGAAATTAATAATGATAAAATAATTAAATTAATATTAAATTATGAAAAATACATATAAAGTTGGAGATTGGGTAAATGCTTGTAATTGGAAAAGTAAGATATATCAAAATAAAACATTTAAAATAAGTAAAATAAGTAAAAACTTACACGGAGATACTTTTTTGTATGTTGCTAATACTACAGGAGATAACTGTTTTGATTACTCTGTAAGACCAGCCACAAATGAAGAAATAATAAAAGCAGGTGGTAAACCTAATAAAATAGAATTGAATTATGAAATATACTAATTTGAAAAAAGGAGATATCCTCATACATAAAAATAATAATCGTAAAATAACATTAGAAAACCGGGGCCGGGCCGGGATTCGGGAGAGGGGATGGTGGACAAAATCATCTTCTTTTTTCTTTACATCTACTTTAGAAAGCTATTACATTCTTCAAAGTCAAAGTACTGAGTTAAATTACGAAATATATTAACTATGAATAAAGTAAGAAAATATGATCCTTATTTAAATAAAGAAGAGTTATACTTTTCTTACTATTTAGATGAGTTAATTAAAGCAGGTTTAGTAGAGAACTATACATATGAAGCTACTAAGTATGAGCTTACACCTAAGTATAGTTATAACTATGTTAAAATAACAGAGTTGAAAACTAAAACTAAACGTGAAGATAAAACTAAAGTTATTTTTCAACCTATGACTTACTGCCCTGATTTTATTATTAATTTTACAGTAGAGGGTACTATTATATCAGGAGCCTTAGATAAGAACAAAGTATTTATAACTAGTAATAGTTCACTTACAAATACTACAGATGTTAAAGGTGCTTTTGCAGGTAAAACTAACAGTACCCAATATACATTTCCATTAAAACAAAAGTATATGTATGATAAGTATCGTATATATGTACAGAAGATTGTACCTGATACTTTATTTCAAAAGACTTTTACACCTGACAAAGTAATACTTAATGAAGTATATAAAGTTAATTGTAGAAATGGTAAGAAAGGTGGATCTAAATTAGATTATTTACCTAAGAGTTTAAAACAATATTTAAAAGAATTAATATGAAGATAGGAGATAAAGTTAGAATTTTAGTTAAGTATAAATCTTTGAAAAAAGATGAAATTGGGTATTTAAAAAAAACCCCCTCGAAGAGACCCCAGCCGCTCGGGTGGTATACCTACTCTAACGATAAACAATCAGTTGAGTTCATGTATGATTTTGAACTAGAATTAATTACTAACAAAGTAACAGAATTGAATTATGAAATATACTAAAGATAATATTAAACCTATGAAATTTTATCATGGGAGTTCAGATAAGATAAGTGAAATTATAAAAATACATAATAGTGGAAATAGATGTACAATTAAATGGTACGATAGTTCTGAAAATAGTAATCGTTACACTAAGGATGTAATTGAATGGTTAAACACTAGTGTTTGGAATGTCCTAAAACCTAAATGTACAGACCTTAGCTACGAAATTTATTAAAATAAAATTATGATAAAATTAGATGAAAATTATTATCTCAGTAATGACTCAAATAGTTGGAATTTAAACTATGAGAAAGTTGGTGAGATAAACAAAGACACTGGTAAACCTACAATATCAAAAAATATATGGTATTGTGGTAATTTAAAAAATGCTTTAAAAAGGTATATGAACGAAGTACCTAAGACATGTAAAGATGTTATAGCAATAAGATTAATATTAGGTGAAGTTGAAAATACAATACTTAAGGTAACTAAAGATATGAAATAATGAAAGATAAAAACTTATGGGTCTATGATATTGAAACTTTAGCTGGATTGTTCTCATATGTGGATGTTAATACTACAACAGGAGAAGTTGTTAAATATGTTATACATAAAGATAGAGATGATTCAATAGCTTTAAGAAAACATTTAAATAGTGTCAAAGGACTTATAGGTTTTAATAATACAGGGTTTGATTATCCTATAATACATTTATTCTTAGAATCTCATTTCGTAAATGCTAAAGAAACAATTGAAGCATTATATCAAAAAGCTCAAGACATAATAAACTTTCAAAATACAGGTACGGGTTTTAGTCCTCATAATATATGGGAAAATGACATGTTAATACCACAACTTGATTTATTCAAGATATGGCATTATAACAATAAAGCTAGAATGACATCTCTTAAAGCATTAGAAATAAGTATGAACTTTGATAATGTAATGGATATGCCTATTGACCATACTGAAATGAATATCACAGCAGAACAAATACCTATGATTCTAGAGTACAACTTAAATGATGTACTAGCCACGCTAGAATTTTATCGTAGAAGCGATGCAAAAATACAATTACGTAAAGATCTTAAAAATAAATATAACCTCAAGTGCATGAATTATAGTGACACAAAGATAGGTGAAGATTTAATGCTTAAGTTGTATTGTGAAAAAACATTACCTGAAGGTACTAAGCTATGGGAATATCGTAAAGAAGTAAAAGCTAGACGTACACATAGAAACGGTATCTGGTTAAATGAATGTATATTTGATTACATAAAGTTTGAAAGTACTGAATTTAATAATCTACTTGACACACTACAAAAAACAGTAATCTACAATACTAAAGGTGATTTAAAAGAATCAGTTATATATAAAGGTTTTAAATATGATTTTGGATCAGGTGGTATACATGGGTGTATTAAATCAGGTGTTTATTCTGAAGATGATTTATATACTATTATAGATATAGATGTAGCTTCACTATATCCTAGTATAGCAATTGTAAATGGGTTATACCCTGAACACTTAGGTTCAATATTCCCTAGTATTTATAATGAAGATATTGTTATACCTAGATTAGCTGCTAAAAAGAGTGGTGATAAAGTAATGGCTGATGGATTAAAGTTATCAGCTAATAGTGTATACGGTAAATCTAATGATAAGTATATGCATAAAACAGCTTCCTTAGCTAATGAGGGGCTTGATGTGCCTCGTATTATTACTGCCGCGATGGGACTT
>JABSQI010000271.1 GCA_013215905.1 Legionellales bacterium
GCATAGAAAATAAAGACCAATATTCTTTACCAGTTGTTTTAGACATAAAAGCTCCAACAAACAATAAAACCCAAGCAGTCAAAATACTATTAAAAATTAGTAATGTTTTCTTTCTGCTTGTTTGTATAGGCTTAAATGTTTTTTGCTTCCTAAGCTTAATAATTGCATATATAGGTATGGGCGTTAATATTGCAAGCTGTCCGCAAGTAGTAAAAATCACTGGCATAAGCCATTCTTGCAACACGGTGAATTGTAACCAGTATATTATTGTCAATATTGTTAATAGGATAGAAATACAAATCGTTAAAACTCTCCTTAAAGTTTTTTCATCCATCTTTGTAAAGGATTTCTCAAATGTATTCCGATCTGATAATGCATATGATATTGCAATAATGCATATATCAGTACTTGAAAAGACCATCGACGCAAAACCGGTTACCAAAACTGGGAATAAAACATATGTCTCAAAACCATTTCCTTGTCTAACTAACATTAAAAAATCATTAATATTGTTAATTTCATATCCTTTTATATGCATCAACAAAAAACCGACCGTGGTAAATAAAAACAAAGCTAGCAGCTTCCAAGAACCACGCAAGACACCTATAAAAGAAGTATTTTTACATTTTGTAGCAGTTAGCCTTTGTATATTAGTAAGCTGTGCAAATGGATATACTGCGTTTATAGCTGTTAACCATAACATCATTGTGATAAGAGACGTTAAATCAACTTGATAGTCAACAGAGGCAGATATTAGCTCACTAACACTTCTAGAATTTTTGATCGGCGCATATACTCCAAAAAGAAAAATTCCAGCAACAGCTAACAGCATCATTGATAATTGCCATTTATCGGTTTTTACAATAGCTTTATATCCGCCAAGTCTTACATATAACAGTGCTAATATTCCTGTTCCAAGAAATACTATTCCTTTCCTAGCAAAACTCTCCCCTATGAAGATTTCAAGAAATACTGTTACGATATATAGCTCTAAAAATAATAGCATGACATATGAGCCTAAAGTGAGTCCAGTAATGATTCTTGCTACATTTTTATTAGGGTAAATCATATAGCAAATATCAGATATTGTTTTACATCCTTTAACATCAAGGAATGATTTTTTTATAACCCATGTAAAAAATATATGTCCTAGAACATAAGTTATAGGAGATACAATAATCCAAAGCCCGTACGATTTAGTACTACCTAACAAAAACACAACAGTCATGCCTAAACTAAAAGATGAGGCAGCAAATGTACTTGAGTACTGCGACTCATTTAAACTATTATTTGCCACCATAAATCCATCAAGAGTCAGTTTTTCTTTATTAACACCTCTGGCATACAAATAAAATATAGTACTAGATAGCACCAACCCACATATAGTTATTATTTCTGGCATCATCCTATTCTCCCCTTATGTGATTTTATCCAAAATTTCTTCTTTTGAAGTTACGTTTAATTTCTTTTTTAAAATATCAAAATATTTTTCAACAGTTCTTCTCGATATATTTAAAATGCTCCCTGTTTCCCTCGCTGATTTGCCCTGCAAATATAAAGTTAAGCACTCCCATTCTCTCTCTGTGATTTGTTTGTCAGCACTTAAAATATAGTTATCCTGCAAAATATCATTAACCTTACTTAAAGATGTAATATCAAATACATCTTTCTCTAAAAAATAATTAGATTTATATTGGATCATCTTCATTTCATCTTCTTTGCAGCGATTTATAATTGTATTAATATCCTTATTAAACTCTTGAACAATTTTTTCAACATACCCTATATTATTTACAAGTGCTGTATGAATCCCTGGATTATCTGAAGCAAACCAAACAGTTCTTTGCACATTCTCATTTATATATAACCTACACATAAACGCAAAAGCTTGAAGCATATATTTATTTGATTTTTTATCGTAATAATAATTATTAGAATCAACAATAAATTTATGCCCTCTAAAATTTTTAATGAAAGAAAAAATATTATGCTTTTTCCAAATTTCATGATCTAAACAGTTATACCCTATGTCTGGGCGGTTAGCCCCTATAATAGAGCGACCTTGGTTATCTACTTGAACAAACCCTGCTTGACTAACATCACCTAAAACATTATAGGCTTTGACACACCATCTCTTAAAAAACTCTATATTTTTTTGGCTATACCCTCGGATAAAATCTTCTTCAAATCTATTCATATATATTTTTTCTCCTTAAAATTAACAACATTATTATTTCTATCAATTAATTTAAAATTAATAGCCTCAATCTCAGGCGAAAGATATTCTATACTTCCATCAGCCCAAGTTCCCCTAGCCAGCCTTCCTGAAATTTCTACCTCAGCACCAAATTTTATTTTCCTCTTAGCCTTTGTAATTAATTTTTCATTTTGAAAAATAATTCTATGCCAATCGGTAGATATAAATTTCTCTAAAGTAACGGGATTTCTAAGCTCTCGGTTAGTACCTATAACAAGAGTTAAAAACTCTTTATTGCCAGCACCACTTATGCTTTGAGGTTCAGCACAAACCTCACCTTGTATTGTGATTTCGTTCCTGTGAACGGATATGTTTTCATCAACCATTTTCCAAATCCTTTTAATAAAATCAGTAACAACAAAAAACAATTTGTTTTTTAGCTGTACAAATAATCTATTTTTTTGATTTGAAAAAAGTCTAAGATGATTTTTTGTCGATTTTTTTGTATTATATTTCGTAACATGGTCAAGCCTTTTTGACTGTGCTAGAAGCGACGCTAGATGAAGTAATGAGTATCTAGTGTCGTTTCGACAATTAGAGTTAGCACGTTTCACTTTTCTAAAAGTCTTTCTCAGAATATAAGACAGTTTTTTAAAAAGCAAGCACACTATTAAAAAATGTTTTTTGATAGCGTCTTCCCAGATCAATAAGATTGACCCTTGATCATTACAGAAAAAATAACAACAAACTTTCTGTTCCAAAATAGAAAATAAAAGAGAAAAATAATTTCGCAGCAAGCTACAAAAGGCTATCCTCAATCTTAAAAAATATTTTTCTACTGTTTTTGC
>JABSQI010000272.1 GCA_013215905.1 Legionellales bacterium
GTTTTTTTACAATAGAATTAAACTGCTTTTTTGTTAAGAAAAGCTTATGCTTCCTATCATACTTTTTCTTATAATCTACATAAGAATTTAGCACGCTACTTCTCTTCGTTTTCATTTACTATATTGTCTGTTTAGGAGGACTAGACTCAGCATTATTACTTCTATCTTCTATCATCTTATCAGTGCGTAGGAGTAATTTAAATACCTCTTCTCTCATAGCCATTCTATCTGCAACTCTAGTACCAAATGTAGCATCTAATAACGAACCACAAGTCTCTGTAGTACTACATGTACTAACTAATTCAGCAGCTACTGGATCTAAAAATATTCCTTTAATTTTGATAATTCTAAGCCTATCTTCTGGAACATTAAATATAGCTAATTTATTATTCATCCTCATATAATAAAAATTATTCTTTCCTGTTTTCTTATACTTACGAAGACGATGTTTAGCTTCAGTAGTTGCAGCAATTTCTTTGCCATTTATTGTTGATACTCTTAAAATCTCAGATGTACCGTCGAACATTCCCCCAGGAATATCGTTTACAGTTTTAAGTACCATACAATCATCTGGAATAGGTAAACAATCATCACACTCATGATAATTATCCATGCATAATTCTAAGCAAACAGTTTGATAAAGATCATCTGGAAACTCTTTATTCTTTTCCAATCGACGTTCCATTATCAAGCCTCTAGCTTCTAATAATGCCATATAAATTTGTTCATCTGTAAAAGTAGAATCGTCACTAACTTCTCGTAAGTTCTGTCTTACAAAGTCTATATGACTTCTTACTAAATCATATTTACTCATATCTTTAAACAATTATAATTATAAAAAAAGGCACTAGATTTATCCAGTACCTTCTTATCTTTTTTATATCTTCTATATATTTCATATATGCTAAGATATCTTATTTTAAGAGATATTTTAGTACTATGTATCACTATTTTTATTGATTATTTTCTCTTTATTTCCAAGTTCAATTCCTTTCTGTTTAACTTTACCATACATTACTGTACCCAACATGGCGGAATTCCCGCCAAGGAACAATGTAACTCCTGTCCATTCTACTGGTATTCCTTTAATAGTATTCCATATAATATAGAATAACATCCCAGCTGACAATGTCATTACACACATTGTCATTAATATAAGAACTAATCTTGTTGAAGAAAATATACTATCTTCTTTTAGAAATTCTAACATGTTATTTCTTTTTTGCTATTTCAAGTAATAGTTCTTGCATCTTATCTAATAGTCCATCTACTTTTTCACTAAGTTGGTCTATCTTCTTTTCTACATCAGTATCTAATTTTTCTATACGTTTGCTTAACTCCTTTACTATTTGTTGCATTTTAGTTATCTCTATTATATTAAAATCTTTTACAGTGTTTTCCAAAGTAGATAACCTATTCTCCATATCAGCAGAATCATGTTTACCTTGTTTAACCCAAGAAGAAATACCTATTGCACAACCAGCTATAGCCATAAGCATTGATATAGTTATTGCATCCATTTATATTAGTTTAATAATTTTCTAAAACATAAGAATCTATAATAGTTTGAATACTGTCTTTCATAGCTTGGTCATATATCCCAGATAAAGCTAAATTAGAATTTGTATTTTGAGCAGTCAGCCACCAACCATTATTTAATTCAGCATATATATCTTTTATATGTGCTTCTAATGCAAATGCTTCTACTTCAGTGTATACTCCGTTAATAACATCAATATACCTATCTGCTGTGAAATCTTTTATATATGCAGTACCATCATCTATCCTGTAAGTATATTCAGTTAAGTACCATTGCTTTATTTCAGCAGGATCTGTAAGTTCTACAAATTCTTTTCCATCTGCTGATGGAGGTGGTTGTGATTCTGAAAATACAACAGCTGGTAAATTTACTGCTCCTTCTTCTATCCAAAATTTCTTTGCCATATTATTTTATTTTATATTTTTATCCAATTCGATTATAAGACCTCCAACCATTACTTGTATGGTCATACCAAAAAATAGCAGTTTCATTTGGTCTTATTGTCCTTGCACCATTATCCCGTAAATACAATCTATTTGCAGAACTACTATTTGAATCCTGATGTTCAAATCTTATATCTCTCCCTGAACTACTTATATTATTAACAGCTATAATTCTATTAACACCTGCTGCAGGAGCCACAAATCCTGTTATCTTTTTTCCATTTGATTGTATACTTTGTCTTATCATTACACAAGTTGCAAACCCTGTAGGATTATAATCATGTACATCATTTGCCATTTGTGGCGGCGTTATGATACTACCCTCATCTAATGTAGCAGTCTCTAAATAGTTCAATCCACTGCCTGCACTAAGAAAATCATCAGCATCTACTTTTTTGAGAGTACCTGAATCATCTACTAAAATATCCATTCCTGCTACAGCAGTTACAGAAGCTTTATTACTTATAGCTGTTGAATCTACAGTTAAAGTTCCACTTCCGGTAACTTCTCCTGTGTGCGTAGCATTTGTAACTTTTGCATTATTTGTAGCTACGTTACTTTCTAAAGTATCAAGGTCTACAGCTTGAGTTATACTTATAAAATCCAATTTAGTATTTCCTGTTGCAAGTAAATCATCAATAATAAAAAGGTCAGTTATTACATTACTACTCTCATCTTCAATACTAATATCTGTTGCATCAAGTAAACCTTGTAATTCACTATTATCAATTATATCTCCGACTGCAAAATTACCATTTGCAACTGCAAACACATCTTTAGTTGCAGCAGCAGCTATTGTAAAATCATCAAGAGTAGCAAATACAATAGGACTACCTGTCTCATTTGTTATATTAAATTCAGTCATATTTTATATATTTTTAGTATCACTATTATGACACTCTTATAATTTTAAGCCTGCTTCTTCTAATGGTGGCAGTTCCATTGTCTATCCTTCTATAATGTAGCTCTATTGTTTGGACTCCGGAAAGGCTTATATCACTTTTAAATCCTCCTTGCGGATTCCAGTCTGATGTATCTTCGTGCTCTATCTCT
>JABSQI010000273.1 GCA_013215905.1 Legionellales bacterium
TGAGCGTGCTATCTCGTATAGAGTCCATCATAAATTCACTCATTCAGAAGTTGCCATATCAGTAGCAATCCAGCAGATGGTACGTAGTGATTTATCTGTTAGTGGAGTAATGTTTACTCTAGATACTGAATCTGGTTATAACGGAGTTGTGTATATCACATCTTCATATGGTTTAGGGGAATCTGTTGTTAGTGGTGCAGTTAATCCAGATGAATTTTATGTAGATAAAAGATTATTAGAGCAGAATAAACCATGTGTAATTCGTAAGATGAAGGGCACGAAGAAAACAAAAATTATATATTCTGATAGTGATGAAGAGGATGAGGATGTAAAAACCGTAGATGTTTCTGAGAATGAGCGAATTGACTTTTCTATTAATAATGAAGAAATAAATAAATTAGCTTCCATAGCAGTGAAAATTGAGAAACATTACAAGAGACCGATGGATATCGAATGGGCAAAAGATGGAGTTACTGGTAAGTTACTTATTTTACAGGCTAGACCTGAAACAGTAGAGAGTAATAAAGACAAAGATATGACGATTGAGAAGTACTCCATAAAGGAAAAGGACAAGAGTGAGCTTTTATTAGTAGGAAGAAGTGTTGGAAGCAAAATAGGAAGTGGTAGTTTATGCGTATTAACGGGTGTAAATGATATGCATAAGTTAAAAGAAGGAGATGTTTTAGTTGCGGATATGACTGATCCAGATTGGGAACCAATAATGAAAAAATCTAGCGCTATTATTACTAATAGGGGTGGAAGAACTTGTCATGCAGCTATAATTGCCAGAGAGCTTGGTATACCAGCTGTAGTCGGTACTGATAATGCAACAAAGATTCTAAAAAATGGAGAAGAAGTAACGGTATCTTGTGCAGAAGGAGATGAAGGTAGAGTTTACGCTGGAAAACTAAATTACTCAGTCAATACACATAGATTATCTAATTTGCCAGAAATTCCCGTTGATATAATGTTAAATTTGGGGAATCCTGATAACGCATTTAATTGTCATAATATTCCTAATAGCGGAGTTGGCTTAGCAAGATTAGAATTTGTAATAAATAATATGATAGGGATCCATCCGAACGCTATTTTAAATATAAATGAAATGCCTAATGATGTTAAAGATACAATAATTAAGAGAAGCTCTGGATATTCTTCTCCAGTTAATTTTTATGAACATAAATTAATAGAAGGGATCTCAACTATTGCAAGTGTGTTTTATCCTAAACCAGTCATAGTAAGAATGTCAGATTTCAAATCTAACGAATATGCTAACTTGATTGGAGGCGAGCAGTTTGAGCCAAGTGAAGAAAATCCAATGATAGGCTTTAGAGGTGCTTCAAGATATGTTTCATCGGTATTTAGAGAGTGCTTTGAAATGGAATGCAACGCTATTAAATTTGTAAGAAATAATATGGGACTTGATAACATAAAAATTATGATCCCTTTTGTAAGAACAGTGGATGAGGGCAAAGCAGTTCTAGATTTGTTGAAAGAATTTGGTATTGAACGACATAAAGATGGATTGCAAGTTGTGATGATGTGTGAGTTGCCTTCTAATGTTGTGTTGGCAGAGGAATTTTTGCAACATTTTGATGGATTTTCCATTGGTTCTAATGATTTGACTCAATTAACTTTAGGATTAGACAGAGATTCTTCTAGAGTTGCATATTTATTTGATGAAAGGAGTTTGGCTATAAAGAAAATGTTAAAGATGGCTATTTCGGCATGTAAAAAGCTAGATAAATATGTTGGGATCTGTGGTCAAGCTCCTTCTGACTATACAGAATTAGCTAAATGGCTAGTTTCTGAGGGTATTACAAGTATCTCGTTAAACCCAGACTCAGTTGTCAATTCTATAGTAGAAATAGCAGCTGATTAATTCTGGATATTTATTTGCTTTAATATTATTACTTAATAAAATAAGGTAATAACCAGCTAATATATAGGTTGATTAGATAGCCCTGAATATAAAAAACCGGCTATTATATATAATATCTGTTTAGAGTACGGAAGCTATTTGTATTTTACCGAGCCACTACAAACATCACCTTCCTCTGTTTTTTCAACCCACTTGGTAAGAAAATCTAGTCTTCTTGCTATAATATTATCTTTATAATTTTTGGCGCACATTGTAAATACACTGCCATAATAACCTGATTCTTCAGAATGAGGAAATTTTAAAGCAAAATCTGCTTGGGTAGATTTAATCCAGATCTCATTTGCTAAAGCTAATTTTTTTAAAAATAATTCATCATCTATATATTGCTCTTTAATCTTTGTATAGATAGACTGAAGTTTTTTATTTTCTATAAAATAAGAATATTGCTCTGGATTACTCTGACTAATATTTTCCTCCTTCAAGTCTGAGCGGAGTAATACAAAGACTAATATTGCAAGTGATAATATATTAGAAAAGATAAGGGTGTTTTTTGAAAGCATTATTAACTCCATTATTATATAAATTTCTACTACACTACTTCTTGAAAGGAACATTAACGAGCAAATATTTCTTATCATAATGTTCTGGTATAATTATAACTTGTTTAGTATATGATTCAAAATCACCACCCAATGATTGGAATGATGCTTCATTTATAGAAAAATTGATTACATAAATAATTTTATTATTGTGGCATTTAAGCTCGATAGTTTGGGAAACAGAATCTATATCAACAATTTTACGTCTAGAAATTTTTCTTTTCTCTAATATATCTACAAAATTAATACTATTATGGTTATTAATAGCCCGTGGTAATTTATTGAGGGTAACTTTTAATAATAATTTATATAAATTATTACGCAACATCTTTTCAAGATCTATACTAGTAATATTCTTACTTGCAATATTATCAGGTTCAATTGTAGCATACATTTTTTTTATTGTAGTTTCTTTGGTATCGAGAAGAAATAATTGAATAATAGCGTTTTCTGTTAGGTTATTTTTAATAACAATTCGCATGTCAGCATAAATTGTATTCAATGAGAATAATAAACATAGAATTATATAAAATTTCATAATTTATCTTTTTA
>JABSQI010000274.1 GCA_013215905.1 Legionellales bacterium
TATAGCAATAACATTATCATTGGCTTTACTAATCTCCATAGGCTTGTTAAGACTATCTCTAATAGCATCACGACCTTGTTCTTGCAATAAGCTTTGAAAACTTAAGGATTTTCCATCAGATATCTCAGGAACTCTAATAGAAACATCTAACCCTTGAGATTTAAAATGCTCTATAGCTTGAAAAATATTTGGATTATTAACAATATCATCTTTGCTAAGACAAATTATTATATCGTTGGTATTATTAAAGGGCTTAATCTCTTTAAAATTCTGCAACGACAATACGGATAGAACAGCACTATCCTTGCAATGTGACATTATGCTAATTCCATCTTCAAGATTGTTCGTTAAATATAATTTATTATCTTGACCGCTATTGAGCATAACAAAATTACCCTTTTTCCTTCCTATGTCAATGATTGATTCGAACGCCTTATTGTCTTTAGGTTTAAGTTTATTCCCTTCATCATCAAGATAAACTTTAACTACTCCTTGGAGATTATCCTTTTTATCTTGAATTGGAGCAATAACTGCCAAGAACTGCTTATTTTTTATATCTGGATGGATAACATCATTATTAAACCTAAAGTGTTCTGGTACATAAGAATCAAGACTATTGAAATAACGCTCTCCAATAGTTCCCTTTATATTTTTCGAGTTATTATACAATTTGGTAGCTTCTTTAACTCTCCATGATGGCTCGGATAAATCTAAAGCAACAGGGCTGTTAAGTCTCTTAGTAACAGCCTCTTGTCCTTTTTCTAATAATAAATCATTAAAATCCAATTTCTGATTTGGTCTAGAGATTTCAGGCATAACCACTGAGACCTTTATGCCTTTTTCTTGAAGACTATCAACAGCTTTTAATAATGATTGATTAGCTTGTGTATTAATACCATCTCTATCGGCACAAATAACTACTTCTTTGGTATCTGCAAATAATTTAACACTTTTAAAATTCCAGACACTTAATACTGACAAAACCGTATGCTCTTTACATGAGCCAACTAAACTAAGCCCTGTTTCTATTCCTTCTGCTAGATAAACTTTTTCATTATTTTGACCCTTATTGATTAATACAAAATTTTCTTGTTTCTTACCTAAATCAGCTTTATTAATTGCAGTAGCTGTTTTGCCATCTTGAGATTTAAATGTTTTATTTAGTTTGTTCCCGTTCCTACCAAGATAAATTCTCATAACCCCTTTAAATTTTCCATCACAATCTTGAATAGGAGCGAGCATTGCAGGGAATTTCTTTCCAAGCTCTGATTGCTTAATACTTGGGTGAAATCTAAAAGATTCTGGTAATTTACAATCAATGCCACGATGTTGGCGTAGGTATTTTTCAGCCAATGAACCTTCCAGAGGCTTTGCATTCTTATACAGATTATGCGCCCAAGTAACTCTTTGAGATTGTTTTTGTTTTTCTTTAATCTCATCCAATCTCAAATTCTCTGCTTTTTTGGATTGTTGTAATTCTCTCTGTGTTTGTGTTAAAGAATTAATATCATTTATATTTAAATCCTTGGATAAACGCTCTAACCCATCTTTAAAAGTTTGCCCCGTCCTATGTAAATATAAAGATAATAAGTCACGATTACCTACGCCTTGTTTAAAATCATACCACCAGCCAGCTTTAGCTCCACTAAATTGTACTTGGAGAGAGCGTTTATTCCCCCATGACATAGTATTGCCACTAACATTAGAAGGCTCTCCTAATAAATCTGTTGTAAATTTTTCGATATTACTATGCAAGTTGTCAATCACTATATTTTTATCAATATAATTTTTAGATGTAGAAGGTCTATCTGTTTTGATTTTGATGTCCTTTAGACTTGGCTTTTGCTCAGTATTAATTTTTTCTTGATGTTTTATAGCATGAGCATTCAGTTTTTTACCATCAATATTATATTCAGCTAATAGAGTCTTATAATCAGCAATATTTTGTTTAATTTCAAACCCTAATTGATTGCGCTCTTCTAGCTTATTAACAGAGGATGTTTTTAATTTATCAACCTCCATTTTTTCTTTATTAGCATAGACCTCTAAAATCTCATATTTTGATTTATCAACTTTAAAATCTCTTTGTTGGATTTTGCCAAGCTCTGTGATTAATTTGTCATTGTTCTTGCCAGTACCTAATATCTTACGTAATCCATTTCTTTGCTGTAATACGGTATCTAGTTTTACCTGCATTTCTTTTGCGATATCTTCAGTCTCTTTACCTTTTAATAATCCATCAGCTACTTTAAGCATGGTATTTGGCAAAGTATATTTATTTCTACTAGCAACAGGGAATTGTTCACTCATGCGTTTATACTTAGAATATTCTCTCCCTGCTTGTTTATTAGAATCAAGATATGACTCAACCTTATCTGTTTTGCTGCTTAAATTATATTCTCCATCTAACACTTTATGGGCTTGGGTACGCTTGTCCCAATGTACGCTTGTTACTTTAGCAACTAATGAATCAATAAATGCTTTTTTCTGTTGCCAACTCTTGTCAAAAACCTCTCCAGTATGTTTAGCTAATTCTTTTTTTTCTTCCTGTAATATTTCGATAAATTTACCTAAATCATCAATAACGATTTTAAAGTTATCTCCCCTACTACCATTTACCAACAGGTTGGACAAATTATGATAACCCCCACCCCAAGATTTAATATAGGCTATGACATTTTCAATGGTATCACCCTGGATAACAAAGGTAGTACGACAATAACTATAATCCCAATGTTTGTTAATACTATCAGATGCATCTACATTAATAGTCTTCCCGTTGCTTAACTGGGCTACGAATGCATGTTTCTCTTTATCAACACTTATAACGGGCTTTGTTTCCTAACTCTCTGCACCATCCTATTCGTTCAGATTTAGCAAATTTTAAAACTATTGGGCATACCAATCCTAGTCATTTTATTTAAGATCCCAGAACCGAGCATAGCTTCATTCTGTTGTCTAGAAAATTCTCTAGCATGAAGTGTATTTCCTAAAATTCTTTTACGTCGTTGAATAGATAATT
>JABSQI010000275.1 GCA_013215905.1 Legionellales bacterium
TTTAAATGAATTTAAAACAGTAAACGATTATGAGGAATTTTCAAATTTCCTTACCGCAATGAATGATCAATTTCCATTTGAACCAGACGAAGAATTATCAGCCAATAAAAAAATATTATTGTGTAAAATTGAGCAACATCTATGTATCAAAGAGAAATTAATAAATTCAGGATTTCGACCTATATTTTATACATATAAAAAATGGAAAGAATACTTAAACATTACTAATTTTTACATTAAATAAAGAAGGGGGTTTTCACCCCCTTTTTTTTATCCTTCACAACTTTCACAATTTAAAATGTCTCGCGCAAATGATTGTGCACTACTGACACTAAATTGATAGTATAGTGTTTTAACACCTTGTTCATGAGCAAACAAATACAATTGATTTATATCTTTTGCTGGAATGCTAGGATGAATCATTAAGTTTAAAGATTGTGATTGGTCAATGTATTTTTGTCTAGTAGCTGCTTGAATAACAATCTCTTTAGGATTTATTTCTATAAAAGACTTAAAGACTTTTTTAGTAGGAAAATCTAAATGTTGAACAGAACCATCAGCTTTTAAAATACTATCCCAAACTTCTGGAGTATCTAAATCATATTTAGCTAATTCTGTTTTTAAGAAAGGATTTTTATATACAGTCTTAATTTTAGCTAAGTCTTTAATAAAGTAATTAGATTTAATAGGTTCAATACCCATAGAAACTTGACCTAAAATAAAAGAGCTTGACTTTGTAGGTGCAATTGCAATCAAAGTAGTATTAGCAAAACCTTCTCTTAAACATTTTAAATTTAATTCTTTGTTTAACTTAACAGACTGATTTTCAGCTCTATCTTTAATAGTTTTGAATATTTCTACATTACGCATTTTAGCGTCTAGTGATTCAAACTCAATAAGTTTAGATTGTAAATAAGAGTGATATCCTAATACACCTAATCCAATAGCTCTATGATTTTTGGCAAAGCTATTAGCTCTACCCATCCCAGGAAGCACTGCTGACTTTTCTTCAAATTCTAACATTACAGCATTTAAAAAAGAAACATACACTTCAATAGCATCTGTATTTTTTAAATCATCCCAATGCAGTAAGTTAATAGAACCTAAGCAACAGACAAAAGAATTGTAACTATCAGTAGGTAATTGTATTTCAGCGCATAAATTAGATGCTGTAATCTCCATACCCAACTCTTTATAAGGAGAGTTATTGTTAGAGTTGTCCTTAAACATTATGTAAGGGAATCCAAACTCATTTCTACGTTGAATTACTTTTGCCCAAATCTTACGATTTTTTGGATCACCTTCTTTCATCTGATTGATCCACTCATCTGTAACAGTAACACCATACTGTAAGTTTTGAATAGGATTTCCTTCAGTCCCAATATCTAAAAACTCTAAAATATCAGGATGTTCTACAGGCAACCATACAGCACAAGCACCTCGTCTAGCTTCTGCTTGTTTGCAAGTATCAATAACAGTATCATAAATTTTAGCATAGTGCACTGGACCATCTGCAGTACCTCCTGTAGAAATAGGAGCCCCGCGCTCTCTTATATTACCTAAGTAAGCACTAGTACCACCACTATACTTAGACATCATTCCAATTTCTCTACCTGCATTAAGAATGCTATCTAAATCATCATCTATATTAGATCCATAGCAACTAATAGGTAAACCTTTATTTTTACCAAAGTTAACCCACACGGGTGTTGACAAACTGTAAAACCCTTTGCTCATGTATTCTTCAAACTTCTGAGCAAACCCAGGTATCTGCAAGTACTTTTCTGCAGTTCTTGCAATATCTTTAATCCTTTGTTCAGGACTTTCAGAGATGTATCCTCTAGAAAGAAACTCTCTACTTTCTTTATTTAACCAATAATATTTAGAATAAGTCATCTGCTGTTATCGCTTTAGATTTTTTATTATAATCAATTTGTTTTTTATAAAAGAAATCACCTTCTTTTGTTGATGTAATTTCAACATCAAACCAATGAGTTTTTTCTAACAACTCTTTATCTACTTCAAAAACAGGTTTCATACCAATCTTAATCAAAGAATTATTAAAACGATTCTTAATAAAGTTTTCTATAGTAGCTCTATTTAAAAAGCTAAGTTCTCCACTTTCAAAGATCCAGTTCAAAATACCGCATTCTGCTTTATAAGCTTTTTTGCATGCTGAATAAATTAAAGCTTCAAATTCTTCATCAAACCACTCTGGATTTTCTGATTTTATAATGTTTATAATTTCAACTCCAAAGTTACCGTGTATTTCCTCTTCTTTACTAGTTGCTTCAACAACATTAGAAATACCTTTAAACAAATTACGTTCTTTATTAAAGCTCATCATAATCAAAAACTGACTAAACAAACTTACATGTTCTATAAACAAAGAAAATAATAGCACAGATTTAGTGTACATCTTATCATCTTTAGATCTAGTACCATCTAAATACTTTTTTAAATACTTGATTCTGTTTGCTATTGCAGGTATTTCTACAACAGTTTTAAACTCTTCTTCTAAACCTAAGATTCTAAGTAATCTAGCATATGCATCTTTGTGTCTAACTTCTGATTCTGCAAAAGTCATACCTACATCTCCAATTTCTGGAATAGGCATTCTTTTGTACATATCACCCCAAAAAGTTTTTACACTAACTTCAATCTGAGCAATTGCAAGCATAGTTCTTTTAATTACTTCTTGCTCTTGTTCTGTTACTTTTACTTTAAAATCGTCAATGTCGGTAGTAAAATTGTATTCTGTATCAATCCAATAATCGTGTCTAATAGCGTCTTTAAAAGGTATTAATTGGGGATATTCATAAGGCAGAATATTAACCCTAGGTTTAAAAATATTTTTTGACATAGTTGTATTAATTATATATTAGATAAGAAAAGCTGTGTATAACACAGCAATGATTTAAATTAACAATTTTCTAGTTTAGTTGCTTAAATTTTATTGTAATTTTTAAAGATTATTTTTTTTTAGTAGTATA
>JABSQI010000276.1 GCA_013215905.1 Legionellales bacterium
CGATTGCAACTAAACTTGCTGCAGGAATTCCAGCCACACCTATTGAAGTAATTAAAGCAAGCATAAGAACTATCAACTGTTGGGTAAAACTGACATCTAAACCATAAAGCTGCATCAGAAAAATAGCAACCACACATTCATACAAAGCAGTGCCATCCATATTAATAGTGGCCCCAAGAGGTAGGACAAAACTTGCTGTTTTAGTTGAGACATTTGCATTTTTTTCTACACACTCCATTGTCATAGGTAAAGTTGCCGAAGAGGAAGAAGTAGAAAAAGCAGTTACTAAAGCTGGAATCATCGCCTTAAAATGAGAAATAGGGTTAACTCTTGCAAAGACTCTAAGAAGTATAGATAGAGTAACAAATATATGAATTGATAATGCTAGAATAACCGTAATAAAAAATACAAATAATGGTTTCAAAGCAGAAAAACCCGTCTCAGTCATTGTTTTAGCAATTAAACCAAAAATTCCTACTGGGGCAATATATCTCATAACCCATAGAGTCAGAAGCATCATAGTCTCATAAATCGCATGCCAAAAATTATCTATTGTCTTACGATAGGTTTCCGGGATCCTACACATAAAAAAACCAAACAATAAACTAAAAAATATTAGACCTAACATATTACCTTCTGCAGATGCAGCGACCACATTAGAGGGAATCATTCTATGGAAAATATTTACAACATCTTGTAATCCCCTACTTCCTATCTTTCCTAAATCACCAGTATCTAATAATTCTGCAACACCAAAAGTAGCTCCTGCGGGTAAGCCATCAATTTTTCCAGGAGCAACGGCATGCACTACAATTAACCCGGTCAAAATAGCAAAAAAACTCGTTGTCATATAAAACATCATCGTTTTACCACCTATTCGCCCTAATGACTTACTACCACCAACCCTAGTAATCCCGGTTACAATAGAAGAAACAACTAATGGAACTATTATCATCTTCAAAGAATTTATAAAGACAGTTCCAATAAAATCGAAAACAGAATAAAAAGTTAAGCCCATTATTCCTGTATTAGTATCAATAAATAACCCTATTGATACTGCAAGAAACATGCTTATAAACATTTTAACATGCAGTGCCATTCTAGGTTTTTCTATAGTGCTTTCCATATCCATCTCCATGACAAATAAAGCAATTATACTTTTAGTATTTTTTTCTATCAATCAAACGAGTTAGTTTCTTATGTATAAAGGATATTAAAAAATACTTGTGGACTAATATTTCTCATAATTCAGTGAAATGTTTAAATTTATTACACTGCAAACCCTTCAATAAATGATTTGCTCTATAATTTTAACCTAATTGCAGATGCCAATAATATTTCTTCTATTTATAGAAATTTCAAGCGGTTATAGCTATCCATAGATTAGAAAAAGCTTTTTAAAGCAACATTTAGTACATTAAATGAACTCGTTTTTTAGTACATTAAGACTCTTTTGTAGTAACATATTACTTGTGTTTATTTATGGTGATCCTAACTATGAAGAATAAAACAGCTAAAAATAAATTAGCCTTACACTGGAAAATAATATTTAGCATAATCCTAGCATGCTGTGCCGGTTTCTTAACAGATATGAACGACAAAATATATGGAGCAATGTTTTATTCAGCTTACACTTTTGGAGGTAATCTTTTTCTCAATGCGTTAAAAATGATAATAGTTCCGTTAGTTGTTTCTTCAATAATAGCTGGTGTAGCAAAAATAGGTGGCTCCTCTTTAGGAAGAATGGGAGGAAAAACCATTCTATTCTACTTTATGTCTAGTTTACTAGCAATAATTATTGGATTATTAGTTGTAAATCTTATGTCTCCGGGTATAGTTAATGGGGCTCCTGCTGGTGAATTATTTGGAGTCACAAAGTTAGATTCAGACATAATTGAAGGTATCGGTAAAAAAGGTCTGGATGACGTAGTAGAAATCTTCCATCATATGGTGCCCTCTAATATAGTTCTAGCTGCAGGGCAAGGTAATATGTTAGGTCTAATATTTTTTAGTTTACTATTTGGGGCTTTCTTAGCAAAAAACAAAAACAAAAATATTGATGTAATGTACAAATTCTGGGAAATAACTTTTGAGACAATGATGTCACTAACATTGTGCATTATGCAATATATAGCTCCCGTTGGAATATTCTGTCTAGTCGCTAAAACAATGACTGAGACAGGTTTTTCTGCTTTTAAGCCATTAGCTGTGTTTTTTATTACTGTCATAATAGGTTTATCTATTCATATGTTTATTATCTTACCTTTAATGTTAAGGTTTTTAGCTAAAATTAACCCGTGGACACATTTTAGAGCAATGCTCCCTGCAGTTTTAACTGCCTTCTCCACTGCCTCATCTGCAGCTACACTACCCGTTACAATAGAATGTGTAGAAAAAAATGCAAATGTCTCGAATAAAATATCTAGCTTTGTATTACCATTAGGAGCTACAATTAATATGAATGGTACTGCTTTATATGAATGTGTAGTGGTCATTTTCCTAATGCAGCTCTACGGTATAGAAATCAGCTTAACTCAACAATTTATTATCCTCTTCTTAGCTCTTACAACATCTATCGGAGTAGCCGGAGTACCTGCAGCAAGTTTAGTTGCAATCGTGATAATTTTAAATACAGTAGGACTCCCTGCAGAGAGTATTGGAATCATTATGATAACCGAAAGGTTATTAGATATGTGTAAAACTACTGTTAACATTTACAGTGATGCTTGTGGAGCTGTTATTATTGCCAAATCTGAGGGAGAGAAAAACCTCTTCCCTGAGAAATTTATTCTTTAGAATTAGATACAGCTATATTTTTTCTCAATTTCATGCAATATTTTAAGATCTTGTTTATTGCTTTCCATAAACTCTTCTTCAAACCAGGCTTTTAGTATTTCTTGTGCTACTGGAAAAGATACTAATCGCAAGCTCATTACTAATACATTAGCATTATTCCATTTTATGGCACCTTTTGCAGTTTCTGCAT
>JABSQI010000277.1 GCA_013215905.1 Legionellales bacterium
ACATTATTTTCTAATATAATTAAATATCAATTTTCCACAAGAAAGCAATTCTATATTAAAAATCTATTAATATTCATTAAATTTAGATTAGTGTATCTAGTAAATCTCTAGCTTGCTGAAGATTTACACCTTTAGGAGTAGTATTATTTACTACTTGTGTGCTATTAATAGCATTATCGAAAAATTGATCTATAGTATTACCAAATCTAGGTAGGATAGATGCTTTTTTGATGCCATAAGCTTGCATCATCTTAACAATATCAAGCGCTTTATTAGATGGAGATGGGGCAAATTTATCATGATTAATAGCCGAATGTATCGGTTTATTAGCAGCATAAATATCAAATAAAGGTCTCACATCTATATTATTTATGGAATTATTAGTTGTAAAGTCTATAAATTCATCACTAATAAGCGTATTACCTCCAGCATTGGTATACACATGCATAATGCCTTGTCCATCACTTTTCTTAATTAAAATTGCCCGCGGTAAGTTAACAGCTTTTAGAAATTTCAATGCCTCTTTTATCTCACCGCCATCCCCATTAGTTTCCTTCCAGAAAGGATCTCTTCCAGTAGGCACCTGTGCACTTAGCCCTTTATTGATACTTGTTCTTACGAAAGGATAAAATCCCTGTTTAGGTGTGCCTCCATCAAACATTCTAACCATAGCTGTTCTGCCATTAAAGTCAGGAGTATTTACAATATTGCGATACTCTACTGTCGAATAATATGATTCTAAAGCCGATAAAATATTTTGACAGTGTTGTCCTTTTATAGCAATCTCTGCATCAGTTAAATTAGCTTTTCCAGCTGTTAGAACACCGTGCTTATTATTATTAATTCCATAATATAACATTGTTAAGCCATCAAACTGGTAGTGATTCTTAATACGAGGATTAACTTTTCTAACTTTTAAAAGTTCTTCTGCAAAACCCATCCTCTCAGTTGTTAAGGCATAAGTTAAAGGTGTATTATCTTCATTCCATAACCTAGTAAATTCATTAAAAAATCCAGTAGGATCGTTATTAACCATTTTAGAAAAGTCAGCATTTGATATGCCAAGCTCGTTTTGACAGAAATCTCTAAATTGATTAATTTCTGGAATAGTATAGTTTGCAGCACTAGCACCTTTATTAAATAATGTTACTTTACGATTTAAATAATTAATATTCATCTCTAATAGTAATTTACGGAATAATGCTTCATCCTCTTGTTTAATGGCCATCATAATTTTTAACGTACTTAATTTATCCTCAGGTTCAATCTTACTCAACTTAATTCCTAAAGGACCACCAATGAAATCTGAATCTTCTATTTTATCACTTATAATTATTTCTTCAGAGTCTGCATTTAATTGCGTACTCTTTGCCACTAAGAGAGTTTCTGCATTACTATCGATTTTAGCAATATCCTCTAAGAATATTTTCTCATATTTTGATTTAGCTTGAGAACTTTGTGATACCTTTACAATTTGTCCATTATCATCAATTAAAGTAACATCTTCAACTGAGGCTCCTATTTTCTTTCTGGCCTTTTTCAACTGGCTTATATTTTCAAATGAAGCGTCCCCAGTAACTATAATATTATTTTTCTCTCTTTCTTGCTTATTAATAATCAATGGTAAATATTCATCAAAAACTTCAATTTCTGGATTTGTTAGAGCGGTTCCAGTATCAGTAGTAATAATATCAATATCACGAATCGGGAGCTGATTCATTTTGAGATCTAACCTGCTAATACTAGAAGGCTTTTTATTTGTAAAAGCATATTGTAATTTGATACTAATATACCAAACTAGTTTTCTTGCATTATCATAACCAATTTCATTTTCTTGGGTAAGCCAATAAAAAATTCTATTAGTATTTCTAAACCTAAACCCTTTCACACGTTCAGAATTTTTAGAAAAATAATACCCGGCAATAAACGCACTATACCTATCGAATTTTGGAACCGTTCCTCCTATTTCAATGTCAAACCCACCAAGGATAGTTTCCACATATTCTTCTTGACGAGTAGAACGGATAGTCTGTTGATTAACAAAAGAATTATCTATTCTTGTATTTTTAATCTTATTTATTGAAAATGTTTTACTTTGAGGAATATAAAAATTAGTTCTAAAATCTGTATAATCTCCTGAGAACTCTAATCCAAAAGTCGCTTGATGAATATTATTTTTATATGTAGTACGTCTAATATCCCAAAAACCATATCCCCCAACAAACCATGCCTCGGCAATTTTATGTCTATACCCAACACCAAAATTACCTTCAAAAGCCTTATTAGTATCCCCCATCATAAAGACATTTGTATAAAATAGCTTCTGGTTACTATAGGTTAACGGAACTAATATACCTGTCCTACCCAACGCTCTTTCATTACCATACTTATAATCCAGCTCTATGACAGGGTAATATGAATAAGCAATAACTACAGGAAGAATGCATATTATAAGAACACTAATTTTAAGAAATTTCAACATCCAATATTTCAGTATTTTTCTAGTATTAAATAAATTATTCAGTTTTCATAGATATTTAAATTATAGTATATTTAGATTATAAAACTATTTTTATAACTGAAGAAGCACTAAATTTCTAATATTATATTGTTGACAAAATTCATAAGTCATGATAGGCTAAAAATTCAACTCTAAATGGAGAATACTATGTTACAGTTAGCTTTAACAATTAAAAGTTATATCAATACTACACAGTCTCTTCATTTGCATCATTCTCATTAATTCCTGAAAATTATAAAAACTTTTACTTTATACATAATTAAATGAGGATTTATCATGAACATCGTACTATTCAGCAGTTTAATAATCTGCTTTGTTTTAATATCTATATATATTGGAAATAAAGCATCAAAAAATCTTACAACATCAGAAGGATATTATTTAAGTAACCGCAAACTTGGGACATTCAGCCTTTGCCTTACCTTCTTAGCAA
>JABSQI010000278.1 GCA_013215905.1 Legionellales bacterium
TAAAGAGTTAAAAACATCTAAAAACGCAGCAGCTAAGAAGAAATTAAATTCAAAAGTTAAAGAATTAACTAAAACTGTTGCTGAACTAGATAAATCAATAGCTATATTAAAGGCAAAACAACAACACGTAGCAGAGCTATTAAAGCTTGCTAAAAAAGCGGTTAAACCAGCAATGTCTAAAAAGCCAGTTGCTAAAAAATCTGCTGCTAAAAAGAAGAAAGTAACTGCAAAGAAAAAAACTACAGCTAAGAAGAAAACCGTATCTAAGAAGGTTAAGTCCATCAAGACAAAAACTCCTAAGAGCAGTGAAAAAGCTCCAGAAGCAGTAGCAGCATAAAAAATACAGTGGGTATAATACGGAAAACCCTAATTGGATGTTGTATGGTTGGCTTATTAGTATTTTTCTACTATAAATCTGGCATAGCAGAAAAAATGAATAAGCCTACTGCTCCGTTTGCAGAGCAAGAACTAAGCTTGCCAAAAAATGTGCAAATAAAAAATAAGAATAAAATATAAATCAAAGATGTTATTTCAGAGTATTATATATTATAAATTGCTGAAAATGCATAATAAGAGCTAAGGGACATTATTATGTCTACTTGGCGTGTTGAAACTACTAGCGACAAAAAATTTCCATATAGAATAACAATAATAGAGAAAAACAAAGTTATTCTAAATTTGTTTGCCCAAGATAAATGGCCAGGTACAAAAGGCAATATATTTTGTATGCAAATTAGAGAAAATATTGATCCTAATAATTTTCAGATTATCGAAGAAGTTCCAATAATATCGCTTAGAAGATTTGGTAAAAAATTATCTGTGGTATTAGATCGTAGTATTAAAAAACGTTGTGAATTTCTTTTTTTAGAGAAAAAATATAAAAATAAGGAGGGGACGTACGAGCAGATATTTTTTAGAACTCAAGCTGCTATCAAACAACATAGATCTAGAAGTAGCTTAAATTTAAAAGCAAATGTAGAAGAATTAAATATAATAATAGATAGTTCAGAAAGATATGCTTGGAAATTTACTGGACATCAGACACAAATTCAAAAACTAAGTGCTGGTGACTATGCCTTATTGTTGAATAATGATATTGTAGCTGTTGTTGAGAGAAAAACTTTTGATAATATGCTTTCAGATGCTGGTCAAATACAATTGTTACATCAACAACTGGCAGAATTATCTTTATATCCACATGCAGCTTTAGTGATAGAGGCACAGTATGGAGATTTTTTAGATCCTGATAGAGTTAAACAAATGAGTACTCCGAGATTAGCTAGGATATTTGCAGAATTAACATCGCTACATTATAATTTACCAATTATTTTTGCTGGTAATCGTAAAAATGCCAATTTTTGGACGTTAAACTTTTTTGAAGCTGTATATAAAAAGCATGCTGATCCAACTGCTACAGTTATAGCTAATACCATTGCTAAATCAAGAACAACTAAATCTGAACCAATATGGTTAAAAGTAAAAAATATAGTTTTAGCTGAAATGCCTAATGAATTTAAAACATCTGATTTAAAACAACAACTCCCAGAATTAACAATAAGTCAAATTAAATCCCAGCTAGAGAGATTAGCAGAGAGTAATGTTATAATAAAAGAAAAATCTGGTAGAAATATTATATGGAAAAAAGATTTGATAGATGATAATATAAATATATCAAAAGGTGTTTAATAATTTGATTGAGTGTAGTGGGTTGATTATTTAGATCTGACAGATCAAAATAATCCAGTAACAAAGTTAATCGGTCGCTAAATTTATGCCTAAAATTCCTACTAATTTTCCTGTTTTCATTATGATATTTTTTCCTTACGAAGTTCTGCTAGTTTTTTCCCAATATTAATTTCTAGCCCCCGATTAACAGGTTTATAATATATTTTTTTGCCAATTTTTTCAGGAAAATATGCTTGTCCTGTAGCATGCGCATTACTAAAATCATGATCATATTTATATCCAACTCCATATCCTAAATTAGATAGCATTGTCGTTGTGGCATTACATATATGTTTCGGGACATCAAGAGAACCATATTGTTTAACATCAGCTAAAGCTTCGTTATATGCAATATAGGTAGAATTGCTTTTAGCTGCAACTGCTAAATAAGTAATAGCTTGAGCAATAGCTAAGTCTCCTTCAGGCGATCCTAGTCTTTCGTAAGCATTTGCTGCATCTAATGCTATAGTTAGTCCTCTTGGATCAGCATTTCCTATATCTTCACTGGCCATCCTAATTACACGTCTAATAATATATCGTGGATCACAGCCCCCATCCATCATGCGAGCAAACCAATATAGAGCAGCATCTGGATTAGAACCTCTTACTGATTTATGAAGAGCTGAAATCTGCTGATAAAAAATATCCCCTCTGTTATCAAATTTTCTAGCATTGTTAGAGGTGATTTTTTGAATTAATTTGTTAGTAACTATAGCTGTTTTATTATTTTGTAAATACTCTGCAATTAACTCAAAATTATTTAACATAGCTCTGGCATCACCATCTATGGTTTTTATAAAAACTTCTTGTTCCTCTTTAGGAAATTCAATTGTAATGTTTTTAAGTGATGAAATATATGTGATAGCCCTATTTAATATCTGTAATAACTCTATATCGGTTAATGATTTTAATACATATAATTTAACACGTGATAATAATGCATTATTTAGAGCAAATGATGGATTTTCAGTTGTAGCACCAATAAATGTTAAAAGCCCATTTTCTATAAATGGCAAAAAAGCATCTTGTTGAGATTTATTAAAACGATGTACCTCATCTACAAATAAAATAGTTATCTGTTCTAGACTCTCAGCATGTTGTGCTTGTTTTACGGCTTCTCTAATATCTTTAACGCCAGATGTTACAGCAGAAAGCTCTAGGTATAATGCATTTGCCGAGTTAGCAATTAATTTTGCTAAAGTAGTTTTGCCAGTTCCAGGAGGTCCCC
>JABSQI010000279.1 GCA_013215905.1 Legionellales bacterium
TTGATAAGATTAATTTAAAAAAGATTTTGGTAAATTCCTCACCTCTGAACCCATATAGAACTGGTTTTTTCATTTGGACTCGAGTTTTCAAAAAAAATCTGCTCAATAACTTGAACTTCCCCGTTGGGGTGATTTTTGAAGATATTTACTTTTCAATTTTGGCATATTCAAAAGCAAAAATTACTAAGAGATACACCAATGAATTAGTATATTATCGTAAACGTGAAGGATCAACTACATCGATTAGAACATCAAAATATTCGTTTCTACTTCGAAACCTAATTGATAGCACAAGCATGATAATTCAAAATTCTCGATATAAGAAAGAAATTGCATTAGAGGTATCAAAATATTCATTACTGGTGACTTCAAAAGGTATTAAAATTAGGGACAAACTTGACCGCCGCCGGTTTTATCATTTGTGTGCTCCTATGAATAGAGAGTGTTTATCAATTTTCAATAAATTTGGAAGTAATTATTTTGGTATCATTCGGATAAGGTTAGCAATTATTATTTGTTTTTTTGGGAAAATTATATAAATTACTAGAATGATTGGGTTTAGTTCGATTGATTTTCAATCAATAATATTACAATTTCATAAACATTACAGTATTAAATGTCGTAGCTCAATTTATCATCCGTTTATAATTTCAAGTCTGACTTGTAGTAAACAACTTTTATTCAGTTTGTTTTACAAGCATTAGCATATTATTATATGTATGCGCATTAATACCATAGTCTACTTGAATAGTTATATTTTTTATTGAATTGTTCCACCAGATCTTGATCATATCTTTTGAATAGAATAGGTCTATATGTAATTAGATTTTTTTCAAATTTAACCTATAGTTTAGATACCTAAATATTAATTTGTTGTATATAAGGCAATATTTTCATCCGGATAAATAGTTGCATACTTTGGAGTGATAGTGTTGGTTAAGACTAGTCCAATGGACATGTGCTGTCCTACCATATGAATTTAGCGCTGTTTCTGTATTTATTACCAAAAAAATACAGTAGGAATTTCATATTTAGGTAAATTTTCCTAATTATTGGTTGGTGGAAATCCTTGGTTTTTTATAATGTTGTTACTACGGATTAACAACTATGCTTAAAATAATTCATATTACTAACGATTTACAAAGGCTCGGAGGAGTACAACGGCATTTGGTTTCTCTACAAAAAGATGAATTTTCGTTTGAAATAATTATTACACGAGGTGAGAACGAATATATACAAGAGTTTGCTTCAATTGGTGTCGAAGTATTCCACTTGCGGGACCTAGGGCTTACAGGTGTTATAAAGCACCTTAACAATGCCGATGTAGTTCATGCCCACTTATTTCCATCTATATATATAGCAATGCTTACAACAACACCTACACTAATTACTGAGCATAATCCTCATTACCGACGTCGTGATTATCCTTTCGTTAAGTTAATTGAAAGCTTTCTATTTAAAAAATTTATTAGGATATTATGTATATCTCAAGGTGTCCGGGTTTCATTCCTATCCGCTATCAAAGTTAATCCAGCCATGACACAAATAGTCCCTAATGGGATAGATTTAGCACGGTTCACACTAGTACCAAAACCGTATCCTAAAAATAATAAGTTATTTAAACTGGGGATGGTTGGGCGATTAGTCGCTCAAAAAGATATAGTTACACTGATCAAGCTTATGCCATACCTCGACAATAATTTTGAACTCCACTTGGCAGGTGATGGCTGTCTTCGAGAAAGCTTTGAATTACTTTCAAATCGTTTAAACCTACATCACCGTGTTATATTTCATGGTCAAGTTAATGATGTAAATAAATTTTTACTATCCCTAGATGTATACATCCAGTCTTCTTTCGAGGAAGGTTTTGGTCTAGCTGTTGTAGAGGCAATGGCTTCAGGTTTACCTTGTCTTGCGAGTAATGTAAACGGATTAAATGGGGTAATTGATTTTGAATATTTATTTGAAGTCGGTGATATCCAATGTCTCGTCGGTAAAATTAATGATTTTCGAAATTCGGTGCAGTTGTATGACCGAGCTGCTAGGTATTCCGTCGTCCAAGCTAGAAAGTTTTCAATTGAAAAATCTGCACAAATACATTCTTCAATTTACAAAGATATATGCATGTAGAAGTCGCAGTGAAAGGAATAGAAAATGTGAAAATTCAAATATCAGCTTTATCAAAATTATTACTGATACTATGTGCAACGGTGATACCAATGTATTTTACCGATTTAAGATTTTTAGTATTCGGCATTATATTGCGCCTGGCTGATTTGATTTCTCTTGGTATTATTTTCCTGTTTATTATTTGCGTTAGATTCAATAAATTAAAATTATTCGTACCAAAAGGTTATAGCTTGTTAATGATTTTTGTAACTTACAGTTTTTTGAATGCCTATGCAAATTCTGGAATATTTATTGCTCTTCATTCGACTTTTCAATGGACTCTTGTTTTAGTTACACTCGCTATAGTATATAGCTTATCGATTGTTTATCCCGAAGAGTTTCGTAAGTTTTTTTTTGGATCTCTCTTAACTATCTCAATTTTTGTGGTAGTGTATCATTTTTCTATTGGGAAGTTTTTTCAATATAAAAGTCTGGGTGATGCTAAATATATTTTGGCTCTCACTGGTGTAATTTTACTAATATATAGCTACCATTTTAAAGATAAGTCTTATATTTTGGCTCTTTGTATTTTATACCCGTTTATAATTTTATTCTTATAAAGAAAATGTATTTTGGTATTTCAAGTAATATTTATTTACATCTTGTTTTTTTCAGTATTTATATTGTTTAAAATATTATTTGCCGTCCTTTTTGTTACGATTATTGCAATTCTATTATTTGATCCCTTATCATTGAATATTGATAAGTTTTTCCTTTTTCAATATAATAGTTATGAAATTCTGTATCTTGATGAAGTAAATGCACCCTGGATTTCAAA
>JABSQI010000028.1:0-6725 GCA_013215905.1 Legionellales bacterium
AAACAGCAATAATATAAAATTATCCTTTGTAATAGTTATTGTGTTAATTGAGAGAAATGGATCTGGTAAATTAGGGACTAACCATGCTCTTGTGATATATACAGATAATAGTGAAGGGAGAGAAAATATTATGACAGCATGACTATCAATTTGATTGCGATGGTAATATCTAACAGCACCTATTAAAGCAGTGATCCCAACAAGGAGCAATGAATATGCTGTGGCTGTAACAGTTGATAGATGAAAAAAATAAACCAAAATTGGAACAGTTAAAATTGAACCGCCACCACCTATTATACCTAAAGTAATACCCATTAATATGGCTAATAAATATCCTATAGCTTCTAGCATATGAATAATTCCTGTTGGTCATGTATGTAGTCTAAATATTAATTATAGAATGTTAGAAATTATAAATAGAATGTTAGAAATTATAATTTGTCTATTGGGATTTTAATATATTTAGTATTGTTATTTTCTGCCATGCCAAAATTTCCTGCTCTAATATTAACTTGAATTGATGGTAATAATAATTGTGGAACTTCTTTCCCACTATCTTTACCATTACGAGTTTTAATGAAAATTTCTTTTGATATTCCAGTATGTACCATAATGTTTTTTTCTTTTTGTTCGGCAACAGTTGACAAGCATTGAGGTTCTTGTCCCGATGGTGGATAGTCATGACAGGTATATATTTTCGTACTATCTGGTAATGACAATATTTTTTGGATAGATTGATACAAGGTTTCTGCACTCCCCCCAGGAAAATCTGTTCTAGCTGTACCAACATATGGCATAAATATTGTATCTCCAACAAATATCGTATCTTTTATTAAATAGCTAAGACAAGCGGGAGTATGTCCAGGAGTATACATAACCTTTACTTCAATGTTACCAATATTAAATATCTCTTTATCTTTAAACAAGTGATCGAACTGAGAGCCATCTGTATTTGTATCATTTGATATGTTAAAAAGAGTCACCCAAAATTTTTGCACTTCTTTAATATGCTCACCAATACCAACATTCCCCCCAAGCTTATCTTTAAGATATTGAGAACCAGTTATATGATCAGCATGGGCATGCGTTTCTAATATCCATTCAACTGTAAAATTATTTGATTTAACAAAATCTATAACTATATCAACAGATGTGGTAGAAGTTCTCCCAGAATATATATCGTAATCTAGTACAGGATCAATTATTGCACATTTATTTGTATCTGGATCACTAACAACATATGTAAATGTTGATGTTCCCTTATCAAAAAAATATTTAATCATCATTTGTATTCCATTTAAGAGCTATTTATTCCAAGGCATTTTTGTCAATAATTTAGCAAAACCACACCATCCAGTTATACCTGAGTTTAGTAATCCTAACCCAATAATAGTTGGCAAAATAAACCATGCCTGAGAATATAAATATCCTAACGTCATCCCTATAATAATCAACATTCCCATACTAATATGTAATTGTCTATCAATTGAAATAATTTTTTTATCTGGGATAATAACTGGTAATCCTGCTTCTTCCCAAGCAATTATACCGCCTTCTAAATTCCAAATATCATATTCAATATTATCAGCCAATATTTTTTTACAAGCCATCATGGATCTTTTGCCTGATTTACAATGAAAAACTAATTTCTTATTTTTATGTTCTGGTATATTTATCTTACTAAATTCTACCTGTGATAGAGGCATGTTTATAGCAGATTTTATAGAAATTGTCCTGTTCTCTATTGGTTCTCTTACATCTATTAGAACAGCTTCATCCTTTTCTAACCATTTCTGTAAAATTTTTGCAGATACGTTACTCACTAAATTCATACTACAGACCTTATTATTTATTTTAATTAATATTGTAGTATATAAGCTATTTTTTGTGAAATATGACTTCTCTTCTAATCTACCATCAGACAAAGATTAGATTTATTGATAAAGAATTTACTAAAAAGGTAAAGTGCTACTCTAGATGGTTGGTACTACAGTTGGAGTCTGGAATGACTTATAAATATAGCTAATTCAAAAAATAATCAATCAATAAATGTAAATATAAGACTAAATAAATTGTTGAGTGAAAACATCATTATTATTCATTATTTGTTTTATTATCGTATATCCATTGAAAAATTATAATTTATCGATTGCTAATTTTCTGAGAGCTTTAATAATGTCAGATTGTTCTGTCTTGTTTATCCTGCGAAAAAAATTGATGTCAACCTGTTCAATCATTGGAACAAGTTTACTAGCTAGTATGATTCCTGTTTTCGTTAAACATACTATTTATTCTCTTGTATCTTTAATATTTTCTTCTCTTGTAACATAACCAAGAGATACTAAAGATCTTAGTGATTTTGAAATAGTCATCTTATCTAATTTAGACATTTTTATTATATTATTTTGTGGAACATATATCTGTTTTCCTTTATACCAAAGTAATATAGCTAGGATCACAAATTGGGAGTGTGAAATATTATAAGGCTCTAATTTTTTTTTAATAAGACGTTGCCAGCTCATAGTAGTTTGCCATAATAAAAAACCAGGACTATCTTCTGGCACATGAAATCTAAAGGGAGGATTATCCATTATTGTTCACATCAATATCTTTTGCAAGATTTACTAAAGTGTCCATTTCATTTAGCACTGTATCTGCAATATTTTGAGCTACAAGCTTAATCCAGAGCCACTTAAATATTCCTGTAACTACTAATTTGTTAGTTAGTATAATACCTCCTTCTTTTTCTTCTATTGTGTGAGTATCAAACATTTTAGCACCAAAAAAATTAGTACAATCAGTGAAACTTTTTCCTTCATTTATTTCTGTTAGAAGAATTTTTACTGGTGGGGCATTCTTAGGTTTGAGCACAAAATAATTCCCAACTTTAAATTCTCCTTCTAATTTGCAGTAACTTAAATCATTATGCCAATTAGGCCAATTATTTATATCAATTAATATTTGCCAAACATATTTAGATGATACCCCATGATAAAATTTCCTATGTGTTTTTGTCCACATACCAGACTCCAGCGAGTATAATATTATGAATATATAATATGCAAGTTTACTAAAATATTTATTAGGAGTCAAGAATTGTTAAACACTAAATAGTAGTATTATTTAAAATTTTAGAGATATCTAAAAAATTATTATGTAATTCTTCTAGATATATATTATTCTTTTAATATAGCTATTAATTAAAATTAACAATATGTTCTAACAATGATAATTCCTTAGCTTAAGCAATTATTAATATATATACGATACTGTGAAAAACATGGACATTATTAATAAAAAAATCTCTATATTTTTAAAGATTAATATTTTTATTATATATATTCTCTACTTAGAACCAGGATTAACGCATGAATTAACTGATAACGCTTTGAAATACAAACCTAGGATTGAATTAGCTGGTAAATTAGGGTACGCATCTAAAAAATCTCTTTCAAGTCGTAATATACTCAGAGCAGGATTTGTACTTCCGATATACCAAAACTATGATAGCTCAATGTTATATCTGACTATTATTGGATTAAAAGATAATGCAAAACATATAGAAGGGAATTTTGGTGCAGGATATAGAATGTTCATAAATCAATCATGGATTGGTGGATTATTTACTTTCTATGATATTAGAGAAACTGCAAATAATAACATACTACATCAAATTACAATTGGAATTGAAGGTTTTAGTCAATATTTAGATTTTCGTTTTAATTGGTATATACCCACAAAAAAAGAATATTTAATTAAAGACTTCAATAATTTTACAGGGAAGTATAATCAGACCAGTAACACAACTTATTTTAACACAACAAATAAACAATCAATAGAGAAAGGACTATACGGATATGATATTGAAATTGGTGGTTCATTACCACAAATACCACAGGTTGAATTATTTACTGCATACTACCATTTTTTTAATAGCGGGGTTAATTCTGTTATTGGAAATCGGATTAGGGGGCGCTATTATATTTATAGATGGTGTAATTTAGAAGCAGAAAGCAATATAGACTCATTTCGTAAATTCACAGGATATTTAGGACTAAGGTTTTCGTGGGATATTGGACAAAATATATCAAATAACATCGGTCAATGGAGATATAGAAAAATGACTCAGCTCCCTGTTCGAGATATAGATATCATATCTGATATTGAAAACAAGGAAAATTTATTATACGAAACAACAGAATCCGGAAGAGTATTGTTTGTTCCTACAGATATAAAAGATGGTGATACTTTAGATGGTGATTTTGTTGCTAGACCAGAAAATCTGAATAATGTAAATATTATAATGGGTAAGTTATCTATAAAATTAGACGAGATAAGAAGTATAAAAAACGACAATTCAGTTATAATTAATGACTCTGAAATATTATCTAAAATTAATTTTAGTATAGTAGATATAAATTCAAAACTGTTAATAAAGAAAATAAAAACTCTATCATCAAAAATATCTAATAAGCAATTTATTGATTCTTTAGTAATATTTAATAATCCTATTGTGTCATCTTCTGATATAGTTCCATTAAGTACAATTGGAGAAAGAGCTTTGTATCTAACAAAAAATAAAGATATAGTAAGTATTCATGCAGAGAGTAGTGAAGGTGCAAATGATATTTTCTTAGATAATTTATTTACAGAATTAGCAAGTAATGGCAATATTGAAATTGCTATTATAGGAGATTTTAACTTAGATTTCTTAAATTCTACACGCTCGAATAAATTAATTTCAAAACTAGAATCAAAGGGATTTAAATTAAAATCCTTCAATCTTGCTAGTTTTGCTACTAACAAAGCAAGAGGGTATGGAGTAGATAATGCTCAAAAAAATAAATCTTTAAAACCTGATATTGCTATAAAAGATTCGGCAATAGTAATAACTAGAGATCCGAATTTCACTCTTGCAATGCATAACCAACAAAAAAATTCTCTTCTTTCTACAAATTTATCTTCGTTTGAGACAAAAAAATTCCCAAGTGAGATACCCATGGATCATTTAATATCTTATATTTATAGAAATGGAGGTCTTTATATCACCCAAAACCTTGTTTCTTCTGTAGTAAAACAAAATACATTATATGATTCTGCTAAATATACAGAAGTTCTAGATGCCTCTAAAGATTTGGAAAATCTACAATGGCAAATAATAGCAAAGATGCTGTTATCTAACGCTGAGTATAATAATTTTAAAAACACTCTCAACTTATCTCCTGGACAAGATTTGAAAAATTTCCCATTTCATTCAAATATCAATAAGAGAGCGGCCCTTATTAGTCTATTAACAACTAAATGGAATGCAGGTAAAAACAATGAGCCAACTTTAAGAGGTTGGATTGAAACACACCATAATAATTTTTTCAATAGTCCAGAATTTGCAAAATATTATTCTTTTCTCACACCTAACCCTAACTTACCGTTAAATAATCAGAAAACCATCCCTGTATTATTAAATGACATGAAAAATTCATATCTTTCTACTGCTCAATTGAGCTTTTTAGGAAGCACAGTCAAAAGTCAAAATTTTACTAGACTTGCAAACGCTACTTGGATGGGTTCTCCTAAACCAGGTAAGAGACTTGATGCAAGGAACCATAGTGACTTTGATAATCAATTATCATCACAGATAAATGGAGGTTTTGCAGCTTTTCCTCAAAAAAATCAAATAGAAATCGAGAAAGCACAAGCTCTTATATTCTTACAAGAGCTACAAAAAATTCCTTTAAAACATCAAACTAAAATAAATGCTATTGATATCCCAGAATTTACAGGTACTACTCCAGATAAAAGTCATTCAACAATATTCAAAAATTTTGTTACTGATATTATTCAAAGATCAAATTCTCCTGGATTTGGTTCAGAAGGCAATAGATTTATCAATATAGATGGAGAAAAAATTCTACAGAATTTATCGTAAAAAATATGAATAATTATTATATGAAGATTCTATATTCTGATGGACATTAAAAAATTTATTCGAATTATTACATCAATTATTTCTCTCAAACTTGAAAATATAAATTTATCTATATAAATAGTATACGGTTAATAATGTTTATAATTCCCAATGATAAAACATGGGACTTAGGAGCATAAACAATATTCTCTAGATTTTATTAAATTTTAGTTAACTCATGCATAGAAATATCAGTAGAAAAATACAAGAGTAGGTGTGTCTGTTGAAGAAACAGAAGCTATAAAAAAATCTTAACCAAAACGGTCTAATTGCATATCTAATTTTTTTATTAACTCTATAATTATATTGTTTTTGTGACGCAAAATTAATAAATAAATTTCAAAAATCTAACAGATCCAGAAATTAAGTAACTAAAAATAATAAGAACCCTTTAGAAATCCTTATTATTGCTTTTCAGGGACAATTCAAAATAAATCTACTTGTTAACCTTTAAATAATTATAGCTAAAAAATCTGTACAGGCTATGATTTAGCTGAATTTTTCGTAAAATGTTATGTAATACAAGGAGAATATTTATATTAATGAACATAGGTATTATATAATTATTTATTTTGTATTAAATCAATAAACCTTCGAATAATTAGATAAATCCCAATAGATTTATATTTTAATATAGAAATGTTTGATGCAAGGAATTTAACTATACTTGATTCTAATCACTATTCTACATGTAGCATTTTAAGTTGAAATTGTTTAGTTTTAATTTTAAGCCCACGTGAATTCGTTCTGCACGACACAT
>JABSQI010000028.1:6735-11906 GCA_013215905.1 Legionellales bacterium
CACTATATTATTGAGATATAGACAATTATCAAATATATATTGGTTACTAAGTTGCCACTGAGCATATTTTATTGTATTATAATATTTTAAAGGAGGCTGCTTTGTTTATTAGAAAAATTTTCATACTGGGGCTTTTAGTAATATCTAATATTACTCTAGCTTCAAAAGATAGCTTTTATTTATCTCTAAAAGGTGGGAATATTTTTGATACAAATGGTTTAAGTCAATCTCAAGCGCCCTACCCTGCAAATGATACAGTGGAAATAGTAGATACCATTAATGCTAAAGCTTCTTTTGAATTTGAGGATGGGTTTCGTGGTGGAGTAGAGCTTGGTAGAAGTTTTGAAGTTTTTCGTATTGGGGTAGAGGCAACTTATTCAAAATCTAACATGAAATCTGGAGAAATAATTTTTAAAATTAATGATGAAGTGGAACTATATGAAAATGAACGAATTCCTCAAGGGTATTTGAACATATTGAATTTTGGTGCTAATTTATATTTAGACATTAGAATGTCTGATATAATAGTGCCCTATATAGGAGTAGGTATAGGGTATTCTAATGTAAAATTAGCTGATGATGAAAAAGTTTATAAATCACTAAAGGATTATTTCCAAGTAATGTTTGGAAGCCAGTTCTTTATCAGAAGAGGCATGAGTATAACCTTAGAGTATAAATTTTTCCAGACAGGTAAATTCAAATATATAGATGCAGATTTCGGAGATGATGATTTGATAAAATTTGATGATTTTAAAGATAATGTAATAACTCATTCGTTAAATGTTGGGATCAATTTATTTTTTGGGTAGAGTTTACCATACAGCTTAATTCCTACAATTATTTATTGCTAGATTTTTATTATTTAAATCTACTATGAGGATTTGCTCATCTGAGATTATTTTCTAGTAAATATTAAGTCTTATAGATTGCATTAGTAGATACATGATTGTAAAGATCCTATTTAAGATTCATATCTAAGCTAATCAAATTTCCAATTGTCTTATGGGAATAAACAACGTAATTAAATATAGCTGAAAAAAATTTTTGCGATTTACAAAATAATCTGCTATCAAAAACTGAGTATCTTTATAGAATATCTTATCCTGATAATAATGAGCTATTGATAATAAAAGTTAAATAATCCAATATGTAACCGATGATTAACTAACTTAGCAAAAGACCGTTAAAAATATGCAAATATAGACTAAAAGAGATCTTTAGGAGAGAGCTTCCAATAACCAACTTTTTAAATTCATCTCTTAAAGATATTTATTACAGTGTTAATTCCATAATAATCTTGTAAGATCAAATGATAAAAAAAGTTATAATAGTATTATATAAATACATTATCAACAATAATCTGTGTTATATAGGTACAAAATATAATTAATTTTGAAATACCAATTTATATTTTTATCATTGTAATATATATTACATTGCACATTACGATATAATCAGAGTTTATTCTGCTCAATATATTTTGAACAATAAAATATGAGTAACAAAAATTTATTAATAAATTGGATCAATTTATGGAAATTGTTTATATCTTTACAAATAAAAACATACCTGACATCATAAAAAATGGGAGCACTGACAATATATCTCGAAGAGTTAGAGAACTAGATAGTGCGTCAACACCTCTCCCATTTGAGTATTTCTCTGCATTAGAGGTTAAAATGCTAATATCATTGAGAAATTTCTTCACGAAGCATTTGATACTGCGAGAGAGAAAAAAAGAAGAGTAGATTATTTTAGCATTTTGGACATTGGTTTATGAGAAGTCCTAATTTTTTCCTCTTTTGTCAGATATTACTAATAAAATATATGAAGGTACTAAAATTTACAACTACAATAAAAGAATTTACCTTAACAAAAATATTTATGAAAAAGAAACACAAGTCTGGCAGAAGAACTAGTTAAATATGAAAAAATATGGCTATAAAAAAATCTTATAAAATATCGCTTATTTTGATTGTTACTTTAGTTCCTATTGCTTCCATCATAGGTTTTAAATATCTAGATAATCAAAAAAAGATAAATGAATTAGATCTATCCTCTTATTTATGGAGTAAAAGGGTTTTTAGTACAAGTCGTTATAATTTTTTGCGTACTGAAAAAATATCAAGCCAAAATACCATTGCAAAGCAAATTAAAAACAGCAATGAAGTTTTGTGGATAAGAAATACTTCGCATAACTCAAGTCAAGTTACCGACCTAAATCACGTAGCCAACTTGCTTCATTTAATTAAAGAGCCACTAATTTTAGTTACATCTGATGGTGACAGAGCTGTTCCCTCATCTTACTCTCCTGAACTAGTTAAACAAATCTTATCTTCGCCAAAAATTAAAAGGTGGTATACACAAAACTATGACAAATCAATTATTCATCAGAAATTAGATTTTTATCCTATTGGTTTAGATATGCATACTCGGAGGTGGTTAGAGGGCAAAATTTCTACACCTGAATCAAGATTAAAAAAATTTAGCAACTATTTGGCAACTAGGGAAAAATACAAAAATTTAAAAAAGAATAAAATATTTTGTGATGCACATCTCTCTATAACTCACCCTAGAAGAAAAGAGATTTATGAAATTTTAAAAAATAATAAGTTGATTGAATTTCAAGGTTCCAAAATACCTTTCACAGAAATTATACGAAAATATGCTAGGCATAGGTTTGTATTATCTCCAAGAGGTAATGGAATTGATTGCCATAGGACTTGGGAAGTATTTCTTCTAGGTTCAATCGTTATAACTGAAAGTTCAAGCTTAGATGATATGTATATAAAGAATGATTTGCCAGTCATTATATTGAAAAATTTTGACGAATTAAACAATATTACAGAGGAGCAATTGGAAATATGGTATAACGAAAATCATCACAAAACTTCAAAAGAGAAAATTCTTGAAAAATTCCAGCCAAGATATTGGATAAAAGAAACTAAAAATTTACTGTCAGAGCCTTAATAACCAAATATTTGCTAATTCGCCCTAAAGACGAATATAAGATTTAAATGATTTGTAATGAGCCTAATAACCTTAAACATCATTTACTGTTTATATTAGAGAATTTTAAGTCAGATAGTGTAGTTTTAAAAAATGGAATCTTCATAGAGGGTCTGATAAAACTAATTTTCTAAAAGACAGAAAGAAGGAATATTATGAATGGGGTTTTGAGGGTGGTGATGAGATGGAAATTTATGATTGCTATTATAAACTATGAATAAGGAATATAACTAAATTGGTAAAAAATTAAAAATTTTATAATTAATTAATTTCCCAAGTGAGCTGTTTTTTCTTAACTTAATGACAGTAATAATGTTTTAATTCTAGATTTAGATTTTTTTTGAGATTTAAAAAGATCAATTTATTTCTGCTACTATATAGACCAAAAATACAAAAAATAGGGTATAATTAATTGCAAAATAATTTCAGACATATTTTTTTTGAAGAATCAATAGAAGCGGAATTAAGGTTTGTAAATAAATCATCTATTTCCTGACAGCTAAAGGGTTTAATAAAATTGTATTGTTCACCAGATAAATTTTGTATATCTATTGTTTCTAATATAATTTCATAGTCAGTTAATGTGAACTCATGATAGTGCTGCAGCTTATTTTGGAGGTTTATATCATTCATAATATTACCAATCATATCAAGTCCTAAAACTATAGAGGAAATATAATTATCCATTAATATAAAAATACCATAGTAAAAAGGTACTAACTCCTTAGTACCTTTCTTGAATATTTCTTTTATTTAAGGAAAAACAGAGAAAAATAAATTTATATCATCTATTTCTAAAAACACTTTATGCATTTCCATGCCTTCATTAATTCTTTTTATCCTATATGGTAAATTATAAGTTGAGTGGTTGCTATTATATCTCCTGTAGAATGTCATTTTTTCTGGGATTATAAAAATTTCACCATGAGAAAAAATTTTGACCCATATATAATAATCACCAGCGCAAACTACTTTATATTGTAGCAGCTTCAAATACTCAACTACCTTTTTTCTTATTAAGACTGAGGACAAGTAGAATATTAGTTTATCGTGGTTCCTGCAATGAAAGAGCATCTTTGCCCTGGATAGGTTTGAGGAGGGAGTGCCACAGAATAAATTCTTAACTTCAAATAAGTTGCTAATGTCTTCATTTTTTTTATTAACAATTTGGTAGTGTGTGAATGTCGCTAAAAAATTTTGTTTTCTTCTAGACATAAGACCTGTTGACTTAACTTATCTTCTCTCCAATAATCATCTGCACATAAAAATGCAATATATTCCCCTTTTGCATGTTTGTAGCTGTTAAAAAAACTGGCAGGATAGAGTAGACAATCTTAATTAACACTAGAAGTAATAAGTCCTGATTAACTGTTATATTAGGTTTGAACTACTACAAATTAACCAGTGAAACTTTGTAACTCCCTCAATTTAGTATTGAAAATTTCTATTGTTTCAAGAACGCTATCAAGTAAAGGTAATTTTTTTGATTCTAGCAGAGTTATCCACTTAAAGTCTCTATGTTCAATCGATGTTTTAATAATAGGTTTATTTTGTAATTCAACAAAAAACATATAATTAATATATTGCCAATCAGGTGTTTTAATATAACAATGCCCCAGTTCCATTATTTGTTCAATTTTCAAATAAATAGAAGTTTCTTCCCAGATCTCTCTAATCATACCATCAATAGGTGTTTCATTTATCTTAATCTCTCCACCTGGAGTAGCCCATAATTTTGAATTTTCATTTCTTTGTAGGAATAATACTTTATTCTTACATTTAATCCAACATGTTGCAATGGACATCTGAGACGTAAAATTTTCTGGTAGAGTATGGTAGATATTAATCTGTTTCATAAAAACGGATTTAGATAGCCAATCTTAAACATTACCATTGTATCATAAAATGCTATACACACAAATACAAGAATTGTATGATATAAAGGGTGGCGAGAACCCAATATATAAATTCTATGGATTTAATGAGTTTTATTTAAGTTATGTTAATCACCTAATAATCAGACTTTCAGTGTCTGCCACATTCTAACTACAGTTTAAAAAATAATATATAAAATATCACTAGAATTTATAATATGGGGTAGACGAATTATTTTTGGTGAGATTATATATTCCTAATAAATATGTGCATTGGAAGCTTTGTTA
>JABSQI010000280.1 GCA_013215905.1 Legionellales bacterium
CTCTGCGCTCTTTTGCAATTATTTTTTCATAAATTTGTCCTGATGTAAAATTGTTACTTTTACTCATAGTAACATTCACATATCTTTCATAATGCCCGAGATCTAGATCTGTCTCCGCTCCATCATCTGTAACAAAAACTTCACCATGTTGAAATGGGCTCATGGTACCAGGATCAACATTCAAATAGGGATCCATTTTCATCATAGTTACTGAAATTCCTCTCTTTTCAAGAACAGCCCCTATTGATGCCGATAAAACTCCCTTACCAAGTGAAGAAATTACACCTCCAGTTACAAAAACAAATTTGGTCATTTTTTAGAATTCTATTATAAAATTAAGTACCTATTTTAACAAAGAATCCATTGCATAGCTATAACTATCATCGCCTCAATATTATGCTAGAGAATTATTTTAAATCTATTGGTCCAGTATAATCAGCAGACTAGCAGGATCAAATTTTCAATTTGTTCAAACTTTCCTCAAATTAAAAACTAAGCCATATTTATCTTTAGCAGGCAAATAGTCTACTCTATTGTAATACCCGACAACTGAAACAATTCTATCTTCGTGATAAATTATAGGGATCTGATTTCTCTCCCATGGTGGAATATTCCAATAACTGAACATTTTTTTTAATGACAGATGTCTTTTACTAGATGCGGATAAAATTTTTTCACCTCCTTGACGGAACTTTACTAATAATTTATCTTTTCTATCAACAGAAATCCCTTCCCCTAAAACACAACTATTCATTAATACCCCTATATTATCTGGCAATACAGTTTCTTGTCTTAAATCAATTTCTATCTCTGTATTACTGAGGTCAATTTTATCAATTTTTTTAATTATATATAAAAAATCTTTAAATCTTCTTACAGAATAATTGGAAATCACTAATTCAGGAGTAGCATCATATTTAGCATTAATCACATCCGATATAATTAAATTTAATAGTTTACTACTGGGGACACGAAATCCTAATGTTATTATAAAATGTCTTATAACATTTTTTTGTCTTGTTATAGATAGCTTATTAAGTTGACTAACACGCAAAATATTCTTAGCACTTCTACAAATATCAATATCTATTAATGCTAAATCATCAAGTAATACTCTAGATTCAACATTATTATCAATGGCGCGCTGAAAATTTTTAGTATAATTTGGCCAGCGCTCTTTTAGTAAAGGAAATATTTTATGTCTTAAATAATTCCTATCAAAATTTAAATTATTATTTGAATAATCATCTATCCATTTCAGGTTATTAGACACAGCATAATCAATTATTTGCTCTTTATTAATATTTAATAATGGCCTTATAATAGTTCCCGGTTCTAAGCTTCTACTTTTGGGAATAGCGCTTAAGCCCTGCACACCAGAACCTCTTAATAATCTAAATAACAAGGTTTCAGCTTGATCATCTTGGTGATGAGCAATAAATAAAATTTCATCTTCTTGCACGGATTTGTTAAAAGCTCGATACCTAGCTTTACGAGCATTTTCTTCAATACTTCCACAAGATGAAGAAATATTTACATTTTCAATCACCAATTTTATGTGCAAATCATCACATACTTTACTAACATGCTCTTGCCAAATATTACTATCTTTATTCAAACCATGATTAACATGAATAGCATTTATTTCAACATTTATAGAAGTATCATTTAAAAATCTGACAAAACTATGTAATAAAACGTGTGAATCAATACCCCCACTGAAGGCTACCCAAATTTTTTTATTTTGAATAATAGGAAGATAATTGCCAAATACTAGACTTAAGTCATACATTCTTATAACAATATTTATTTTAATCCATATTGTAAAATTTTATCAGAACGCTTCTCTAATAAATTATCTATGGAACATAACTTTAATTCAGCCAATATTTCAAGTAACTTATCTTTGACTGTTTCCATAATTTCGGGAATATCTCTATGAGACCCACCCATTGGTTCTGGAATAATCTCATCAATCAATCCAAGCTCTTTAATTTTTTGTGCTGTTAATCCCATAATACTTGCCGCCTCCTCAGCTTTAGTAGCATCTTTCCATAAAATTGACGCACAGCCTTCAGGAGTTATAACAGAATATATACTGTGTTCCAACATTAATATTCGATCTCCAACACCAATAGCTAGAGCTCCTCCTGATGCTCCCTCACCAGTAATAATACATATAATTGGGGTGCGTAACTCTACCATTTCAAACAAATTTCTAGCAATTGCTTCACTTTGGTTGCGCTCTTCAGCCCCTATCCCAGCATATGCACCTGCTGTATCTATAAAGGTAATTACAGGTATATTAAATTTTTCTGCTAACTTCATGACTCTAAGAGCTTTACGATAACTTTCAGGCTTAGCCATCCCAAAATTTCTTCTAATTTTTTCTGCAGTGGATTTTCCTTTTTGATTACCAATAATAGCTACAGAGTGTCCTTCAATCTTACCTATACCTGCTATAATCTCTGGTGAATTAGAATAATGTCTATCACCATGTAGTTCATGAAAATCTGTAAAAATATGTTGAATATAATCTAATACATAAGGTCTTTGAGGATGTCTGGCTAACTGAGTTATCTGCCAAGGCGTTAAATTAGAGAATATTTTCTTAGTTAAAGCATCACACTTCTTCTCTAGTCTCTTTATTTCATCATTTATATTAATAGTTTTATCATCTCCGACAAAACGCAATTCTTCAATCTTAGCTTGTAACTCTGCAATTGGCTGCTCAAAATCTAAAAATTTATTGTCCATATTTAAAACACCGGTTTGGCGCGCCCGGAGAGATTCGAACTCCCGACCACCTGGTTCGTAGCCAGGTACTCTATCCAGCTGAGCTACGGGCGCCATATAATTCTAACTTATAGCATTTTATCAAAAAAGCTAAGAAGTTACAGTTAATTTTGTTAT
>JABSQI010000281.1 GCA_013215905.1 Legionellales bacterium
ATTCTGGAAACAATGGATGGATTTATTATGTAGAATATGATTTACAAACCAGAAATATTAATGCTCTTACGCCTCTTTTAATATATGATAGTAATGGAAGTCCTGAAGAACTGCTTTTTAAAAAAGATTGGCCTATAGAAGCAGTTGGAAGATTTGAATCAGAATGTACCCAAAGAATATACTGGACAGATTATAACAACTTTATAAGATCATTAAATATAGCAGATTTCGGTACTACTAGTTCTCCTATAACTACTGATATAAGTGTAGTAGATATATTTCCTAATATCTCATATACTCAACCTATACTTTTAAATGTAGGTAGTGGGGGAGGTAGTCTTAAAGCAGGAATGTATCAATTTGCATATAGATTAAGAACAGAAGATGGTAAAACTACTTTAATTTCTCCTCCTGGTAATATAATGCATATTATAGGAGCTTCAGACGGTGCGTCTCCTTCAGGAAAAATGATGGGAAGTAGAAAAGGAACTATTACGGGAAAAACTATTACTCTAAGAATAGATATTACTAATTATGTAAATATCTTTAAGTACATAGAATTAATAGGAGTTTTTTATGAAGACTATGACGGAACTCCTGAAATCTATACAATAGAAACTAATGCTATAGATACAAATAGTACATTTATAGATATCATATACTCTGGAAATGAGGAGAGCATTACTACCATATTGCCTATAGAATACGCTGTAAAAATCTATCCTTTTAAAACAGCAAAAACAATGGTTCCTAAAGATAATTCTTTAGTTATAGCTAATATAAAACAGAGTTTCTTTTCTATACAAGACTTATTAGCTGCTAACGAAGAATTTAATCCACAGACTTATAGATATGATTCAGGTGCTTTGTTACCAGGTCCTACAGCAGATGATGATACAAAATTCAATGTAAAATATAATGCAGATAGACAATGGATGGGAGAATGGCATAGTGTAGAACAATATAAATATAAACTTAATGGAACTACTTTAGGAGGACAATCTTTAGCAACAGTAGCTTCTATTGGCACAGGGACTATAAATATCTCTTATCAATTTACTTTAAAAAAGAGATTAATAGACTCTGACCCACAACCTGTTTATAAAAATAATTTTTTACCATCACCCAGCACAGATACTTCTTATAACGACGGCTATACCTATTATAATAAATCTTATGACAATGATGGTTCTACATATATTACAGGATTATCAAGAGGTTATAAAAGAGGAGAAACATATCGTTTTGGAGTAGTGTTCTATAATCTAAAAGGAGAAGCTTCTTATGTAGAATATATAGGAGATATTAAATTTCCAGATATATCAGATAAAGATGATATTACAAGAGAATCACAAGAGTACTTTCCTGTTGCAATAGACACAACTCCTGGAGCTCCTAGTCCAGGAAGTCACGAATGCCATGGGTATGACTTAGGTCTAGATTTTACTTTAGACTTTGCATCATGTCCTAGCGCATTGGCACAAATTTCAGCTTGGCAAATAGTAAGAGTACCTAGAAAAGCAGAAGACAAGAGAAGAGTATGTTCAGGATTAATAAGAAATGTTAAAAATACTGCTGTAGGAGAGCGTAGAAATCAAACAATATGGGACTTTAGGGCACCTAATGACAATGATCCAATATCTCATCCTTACTTCTTTGCTTGGAAAGACCACTATGACTCAGGATTAAATCAAGTAATGAACGGTCAATGGACTCTTTTTTCTGGAAATCTTCAAGTTGAATGTGGCATACAAAACGCAGGAGGTACTTATTTTCAAAGCCACAGTCCTTATCCGATTAATGATGATTTTTTATTAGTATACTCTCCAGAAATTTCTTACAACTGGCAAGTTAGTGATACTCTTCCTACAGGAGTAGGAGATGACTTAGGAGTATTAGTAACAGGAGCTTACGGTATATTCGGAGGTAATCCTGACTCAGGAACAGGGACAACCACACTTGCAGATTGGTTTGACCAAGAAGTAGCATCCGAAGAAAGTCCAGAGGAATTATGTGGAAAGAATGGATATCTAATAGAATTTAGAAGAAAACTTCGTTCTACAACTCCTATTGATAGAGAAACTGCTTTAGGACATTTTGATGGTGTTACTTATCCAATAACTCAAAGAGGAATAGAATATTTTAGAGGAGTTAGAGATTGTTTCTTTATGTCAAATGGATTTGCTCATGGAGATTATGGTATGGGAGAAGACGGAGCAATGGATGTCTGTATGAGATCTTTTGCTACAACAGACAGTAATGGAACTAGTGTAAGACATATAAGAAATCTATATGCTGAAGTAGATCAATCTCCACAAAGCGGAATTAATCCCTCAGCAGTGCATAGATTAAACTGGCCAAACAATGATTAGGAAACATATCTAGGAAGAGGAGCACGTTGTTTAACTATAGCAACAAAAGCTCTATTCACAGATCCCTTTGGTAGCGCAGTTACTCCAGCAATGGATGGTCATTTCTTTAAAACCTATGGACAGGATACATGGACAAATGTAAAAAAACCAGATCTAGTAAGTGATTTATACCATTATGTTTTTCCTATAGTTGAAACTTTAGGAATTTACAATGGTAAAAATAGTCCTGCAATATATGGAGGAGATGGTACTTATTATCAAGGTAGTTTATACCAAACTCCTGTAGTAGATATAACTGCTTATAGGTCAGAAATTTACGGTGGATATAGTCAAAGTGCTTTAGAAAATAACGTTTTTGTACCTTGTTCTGCTGTGATAGAACCCACTAATGTAACTAACGTTAAGATATTTGGAGGAGATACATTTATAGGAATGTTTGAGCTTGTTTTAGGAAACGCTATTCTTGCAACTGATCCTTTTAATGGTACTGGAAGTGGAAATGGAGATGAGGTTTTTCATCAAAATGGTCTTGAAACTATT
>JABSQI010000282.1 GCA_013215905.1 Legionellales bacterium
AAGATAAATTTAAGCAATATTCAGTAGAGTATGCCAATCTTCAACCAATTGTTGAAAGTAGTAATAAACTTAAAGCATTAGAAAATGATATTGAATCTGCTAAGAAAATGTTAGAAGATAGTGATTCAAATATTCGTGATTTTGCCCAAGAAGAATTAAAAAACTACCAGGATCTACATGAAGGATTGTTACAAGAGTTGTATGTTTTATTATTGCCTAAAGATCCTGATGACAACTGTAATATATTTTTAGAAATTAGAGCTGGGGCAGGGGGTGATGAAGCTGGTATTTTTGTTGGAGATTTATTTAGAATGTATTCTAAATATTCTGAGAAAAAAAAATGGGAATTAGAAATAGTAAATTCCAATCCTAGTGAACAAGGTGGGTATAAGGAAATAATCGCTAGAATATCTGGGAAAAACGTTTATGCAAGTCTTAAGTTTGAGTCTGGTGCGCATAGGGTACAAAGAGTTCCTGAAACAGAGTCACAGGGAAGAGTACATACTTCTGCTTGTACTGTAGCTATTATGAAAGAAGTAGAGCAAATTAATCAAGTTAATATAAATAGTGATGATCTAAAAATTGATACTTTTAGAGCAAGTGGTGCTGGAGGTCAACATGTTAATAAAACTGACTCAGCGATACGTATTACCCATATCCCCTCTGGAATAGTTGTAGAATGTCAGGATGATAGATCCCAACATAAGAACAAAGCTAAAGCAATGGCATTATTACAATCAAAATTATTAACCCAAGAGCAAGCAAAACAAAAATCAGAGGAAGCTGAAACTAGAAGGAAGTTGGTAGGAAGTGGTGATAGATCAGATAGGATCAGAACTTATAACTTCCCTCAGGGAAGAATTACTGATCATAGAATTAATTTAACGATATATAAGCTTTCTGAAGTTATGGAGGGTATGTTAAATTATGTTATAGAACCACTAATTCGAGAGAATCAGCTTGATCAATTATCTGCTATGGGACTTAAGTAATTGTATTTAACTATGTGTATTATTCAGGAAATTGAAAATTAGCGTCGCTGATAAATCAATAACATCTAATTATATTAAAATTTTCCTAATTTTTTATCACGTATAAAAATTAATGCATACGAAAGTTTATTATTTCTGAATAATCTTGCTCAAGATTATTAATTTTATTTTCCAAATCTGTTACTAATTCTCCTAGGGCACTTTTGCCTAAGCTAAATTTTTCTTTTCGATTCTTACTAGTTTCACTCTGTTCAATCATATCTTTCGTATTAGTAAGTTGTTGTTTAAGTGTTTTTAAGTTATTCTCAGATGGTTCATCGCAAAATTGTCGTATTAATTTTTGAATTACTGTAGCATCATTTATATGTGTATGTCTACCAGAGTGTACTTTTGAAAGAACCCATTTATCCCATGATTTACTTCTTTTAGACTGATATATTTCATAGAAATTTTTATATTTACTTAGTAGTTTGTAGATTTCACTATTTTTATTAGCCTTTGTTGTTTCTTTAAAAATTGCTCCAAAATCTTGAGTAAATTGATTTAGTTCTTCTTTAATTGATTTAGTTGTTTCAAAAGCTTCATTTATCTGTAACATGATTTGTTGTTTATTTTTTAAATAATCGAGATTGTCTAAATTTTCAAGTTTAGAAAAAGATCCGTCTAATTTCTCTAACATGGTATTTATTTTGTTTTCTGTTTTCTTATTAAGTGGGCTATCTTTATAGTTTGAGCTATTCTTGATAGTGTCTACAACATTATTAATATCATCTTTTAGTTGTGATATTTCATTTTTTTGTTTATTAATCAATGAGGATTTAACCTCATTCAAATCTGATTCTATTTTTTTTGGTATTTTTTCAATTTCTAAAAAAAGAGATTCTTGGCTAAGTAAGGGTTGTAACCCTGTTTGCTTTAGATCTATCTGTTTTATATTTTGAACCAGTGGTTGTAAGACATCTGTTATATATCTTTTGATATCAGCAAGTTTGGATTTAGCATCGGGAAAATTTTGCTTTAAGTGAGCTAATTCGTAAATTTGTTCCTGGATTATCTGTTCATAATGTTTCACATAGCTATCTCTAATATTATTAAGGTGTTGGTTAAATTCATTTAAATTTTCATTAAGGCTTGTCTGTAATCTTGTATAATTTGTATTGAAATTAGGATCATCAATTGATAAATCATTTAATTCACTATTAATGGAGCCTAATTTTTGATTAAAAATTTTTATATTTTTTTCATTTGGATTTAGTTGTTTTAGTATTTGCATTAACATGTTGATTTTTTCTTTTTCAGCATTGATTTGTACTGTTCTTAGGGTATCTTGAACAGACTTTCTAGTTTCTAGTGCACTATTCAGTGAAGATTGTAAATTTTCCCAATCATGTTTACTATTTAATGGTTTTTGGTCTAATGGATCAAAATTCTCAATGCTTTTCATGATTTTTAGGGTTAATGAGTTAAGCGTACTTTGTGCTGTATTGATTTTAGATGTAAGTTGAAGATTTTTATTTGCCAGATGACCAAATGAATTTCTAATTCTGATACTTATTCCACTTTCAAGGCCACATAGTTTGGCAATACTACGGATGTCTTTTTTTGAAGTATTATTTGTTTCTATAAGAGTTTTATTGAGATTAGTTGTTGCATCTATAGTATCTTGAATCTCAGCCCTTTTTATACTAGCAACCATCACCATTTGATTTTTAATATTAAGTTCTATTTTCGAATAATTTTGGGTGATTTGGCTTATCCTATCTATATCAGGATTATCTGAATTTATTGACTGTTGTAATTCATCTATAGTATTTAGTAGTTCTTCACTTTGAAGAGTTAATTGCATATGTTCTTGTGGGGGGGTATTAAAAGTCTTGATTGATTCATTAAGAAAATTATCTAATTCTGTTTGCATATT
>JABSQI010000283.1 GCA_013215905.1 Legionellales bacterium
AGAGCTATATGGCTAGAATATTTATAGCTTTTTTTCAAAGAGATTTTTATAAGATTGCATATCTACATAAAAAAATTGGCTGGATAGAAAGTGATGTTGAATTAGCAAAATTTGCTGATGAGATTCGAATTTTAAGTGAACCAATCTTTGATAAACCACTAAAAGATATTTCTTTTGGATACCTAGTATTAAAATTAGTACAGGTAGGTCGTAAATTTAATATGCATGTCCAACCACATTTATTATTGTTTCAGAAAACTTTATTTGCTATTGAAGGATTAGGTAAGCAACTTTATCCTGAGCTAAATATTTGGAAAATTGCTGAAAGCTATTTTTCTGAGTGGAAAAAACAGAGAATAATTGATGAACTTAATCCTATAAAAAATGCTGATATGGCATTCGACATTATAACTACTATTCCTAAATTACCAGAGGCATTACATGAGGCTTTAGTTAGTATTAATAAAAATAATATTGCTAATATAAATCAAAATATTAATAAAAACTACAGAACTCAAAATTTGCTGTACTTTATGTGTGGATTTGGATTAGCAATATTGTTGATTATTATTTAACCTATGTTATGAAGAGCACCAATACTAACATTTCTTCCATAGAATATTTCTAACATTTCATGTCGTAATTTTTTTCTGATATTATCAAGCTCATCTTTAGTAAAATCTTCTTTACCTGATCCAAAAAGATAGTTATCCAATAGGGTCTCTTTTATAATCAGTTTACTATGAAAAATATTTTCTTGATATACATTGACATCAACTATTTGGTATTCTTCAATTGTTTTAGGAATTAAGAAATCTTGAATAGAATGGATGGGGTGATCAGTATAGTGTTTGTTACCTTGTATATCTCTAGTAAAACCTCTAATTATATAATCCAATATGACAATATCAGACTCGAAGCTTTCTATTAAATGATTCAAAGCTTTAAGCGGGGATATTTCTCCGCAAGTTGAAACAGATATATCTGCTCTAAAAGTACAGATCCCATCATCAGGATGTATTTCTGGATATGTATGAACGGTAATATGGCTTTTATCAAGGTGTGAGACAACAGATTCCTTATGAGTGTCTTCTGCAATCAACATTGTGACACTTGCTCCTTCTGGCTCGTAATCTTGAGATGCAATATTTAATATCTTAGCATCAATTATCTCTGTTACTTCTGTTAAAATTTTTGTTAGTCTCTCTGCATTATATGCTTCATCGATATACCGAATATATTCCTTTTTATGGTTAGGCTTTTTTGCATAGCATATATCGTATAAATTAAAGCTAAGGATTTTTGTTAAGTTATTAAAACCATGCAGTGTTATAGGATTTTTGCTTTGCATGTAGTGACTCCAAAAGATAGAAAATTATATCATACCAATTTGGATTTAAACAATTCTAAATTACACAAAAATTTTGTATAAGTTCAATACCAAACTCTGAACCATAAGAATCAGGGTGAAATTGTACACCAAAAGATTGATAACTTCTGTGGTTGATTGACATTAAATCAGAAGTATTTATTTTCTTGTTGTTAGACCAGGCGGTTAATTCAAGGCACTTGGGTAAAGATTCTAGCTCAATTGTTAAAGAATTATATCTTACTGCATTAAAAGGTGAGGGAATTCTATTAAATAATATTGAGTTATTATGCGAGATTGTAACAGGATGTCCATGAATCAAATTCTGCGAATGTATAATGTTGGCTCCAAAATATTGACCTATAGCTTGATGTCCGAGACATATTCCTAGGATAGGAGTAGTTTTATGAAATTTATCAATTACTTCTAAAGTTATGCCAGCATCATTTGGCTTTCCAGGCCCAGGCGAGAGAATGATTTTTTGTGGAGATAATTTTTTAATCTTATTAATGGATATTTCGTCATTTTTAACAATAGAAACTTCGTATTTTAAAATACTGAGATAGCTGGCAATATTATTGGTAAAAGAATCATAATTATCAATTAAAAGTATCATTATTGAAGAAGGTGCTTAAATTTTTGAATAGTCTCTGGATAGTTATCTGTTTTGGTAATTGCGCTTCCTATTACAAAAGTGTCGGCGCCTGCATTTTTTACTGAAGAAATATTTTCAAGATCTATCCCACCGTCAACAGCAATGGAAATTTGATAATTATTTTTATCAACTATGTTTTTAATTGTTTCGATCTTTTTTAGAGAGTTTTTAATAAAATTTTGTCCACCGAATCCTGGATTTACAGACATTACTAGAATTTTGTCGACTTCATCTAAGATGCATTCAATAGCGCTAATTGGTGTAGCAGGGTTAAGCGCTATCCCTCCTTTAGCTCTGTTCTTTTTTATATCCAAAATACTTCGGTGTAAATGTTTTGTTTGATCATGATGGATGGTGATACATTTAGAACCACCTTCAATAAATAATTTTATTAGTGGTTGAATATTCTCAGTCATTAAATGAGTATCTAATGCAAGATCTGGGTAGGTTTGGTGAATTGCTTTACATAAGCTAGGGCCAAAAGTTAAGTTTGGTACATAGTGATTATCCATAATGTCAAGATGAATGCTGTCAATACCTCCTTGTATTAGAGAATCTATATCTTTTTTCAGATCTAGAAAATTAGCAGAAAGTATCGAAGCGCTTATTTTGTATTGCATTTTTTAATGTTAGCATGATTATTTTTCTATAGAAAGGTGTTTGATTAGTAGCATAATCTTAGATGTATTTTTTTAAACACAACATACAAATAACTCTAGGGTTTAACTTTGATGATATAAAAAATTCCTAGATTTATTTGCCTCACTAAGCATTTCTCTGTAATTTTCGTATTCGCTCAAGTAATTTTACTTATTCATAAATAGATTAAAAAAGCTTCGTTAGCGTTTTGAAGATCTATAAAGT
>JABSQI010000284.1 GCA_013215905.1 Legionellales bacterium
AATGCATTTCTTGATTCTAAGTTACAAGATATCAAACTTTGCCTTTTAGATAATTGTGAATATAGGAGTGAGCATATCGATGAACTTTTGAAAAAATATAATAATATAGACTATATAAGTAGTGATATTAATTTGGGCTATGGTTCTGGACATAATATTGCAATAGAAAAATATCAAGATAAAACTAAATATCATGTTATTTTAAATCCAGATATTTATTTTGATAAAAATACGATTCCACAATTATTTACTGAGATGGAAAAGAACGCATCAGTTGGATTAGCAAGCACAAAGATTTATTATCCAAATAAAAAACAACAGTTTGTGCATAAAATATTGCCAAATCCATTTGATGTAGCGATCCGCTTGTTAATTAATCAAGATTTTCTACCAAGATTTCAATTACCAAAATTATTTAAAAAGCGTATGGAAAAATATGAGCTGCAAAATTTAGATCATAGTAAAAATATTATATGCCCTGTTGTATCAGGATGCTTCATGTTTTTTAGAAATTCATTACTGAAAGAAATTCAAGGATTTGATGAAAATTTTTTTATGTATTTTGAAGATGTTGATATTTCAAGAAGGGCATTTAAAATTTTAAAAAATGTAATTTTTAATAATTTAATTGTTTACCATATCTGGGATAGAGGTAGTTATAGAGATAAAACTCTTCTAAGATATCATATAGTTTCTGCTTTTAAATATTTTAACAAATGGGGATGGGTTTTTGATTTTGAAAGAAATAAGACAAATAATTCTGCTAGGAATGTATAGGTTTAGATTATTTATCCGTCCTGATATGTTAGTTTATTCAATAAGGCTTTAAAGATAACATTGTAAAAAATTGCAAGAAAATACTTATCTATAGATGGATATTGCCTTAGTTAATATAATAGTAGATTAGCTATAGAAACAAATCATATGAATTATTTTTGCTTATCTATACTAAAAAAAATGAATAGTTTATAGGATTTTGTCCTAAAGTATAATTGTTTTATAATGTATCGTATGTTAAAATCTCATACGAAGATATCTACCTAATAACTAAATCACAGAAAGAGTTTATTTAATGTATGATGAGTTTACTAGATATAGTAAACATTTGTTTATGGTATCTGCAAATTTATTTGTTACTTATTTTAAATAGGGAATGTTATGGTTATTAGTTCTCTAGCATTTATCTATATATTTTTCCCATTATTTTATATTTCATATTTGCTATTTGTTCGTAATGCTAAATTATTATATTGGGTAATCATAATATTTAGTATATTTTTTTATTATGTAGGTGAGAAATGGTTAGTAATAGTAATGTTGTTATCAGGAATCCTTGATTATAATATAGCAAGGCTTATATTCTCATGTGTTGATTTACATAAAAAAAGGATATTATTATTTTTATCTGTTATTTTAAATATAGCTTTGTTGTGCTATTTTAAATATGCAAATCTAATTATAGACCTTATAAATGAAACATTTGCGTTTTTTAATATAGGAATTACTTTCACCCTCTTAGAAATAACTTTGCCAATAGGGATAAGCTTTTATACATTTCAATCCATGAGCTATACGTTTGATGCTTACTATAGGAGAGTGGAAAAAGCTTCTTTTGTAGAGTATTTGACTTACTACACAATGTTTCCTCAGCTAGTTGCTGGTCCGATAGTAAGGTTTTCTGAAGTTTCCAGGGATTTTAGAAATAATATGTTCAGTAAGTCAAATGTAGAAAAAGGATTTGATAGGCTTCTGATAGGCATATTTCAAAAAGTATTACTAGCGAATTTAATAGCACCCTACGTTGATGCCATATTTTCTATTGATCATAATGAGATAGATACAATAACAGCATGGGTAGGTGTTGTTTGCTATGGTTTTCAGATATATTTTGATTTTAGCGGTTATTCTAATATGGCAATAGGTTTAGGCTTAATGCTTGGCTTTCATTTTCCTGAGAATTTCAATTTTCCATACTCATCAGATTCAATACAGGAATTTTGGCGTAGATGGCATATGACTTTATCAAGATGGTTTAGGGATTATGTATATATTCCTTTAGGAGGTAATCGAAGAGGTTATATCAGAACTAGTATTAATTCTCTGATAGTTTTTAGCCTTTGTGGAGTTTGGCATGGGGCAGAATTAACATTTATAATATGGGGCTTGTTGCATGGTTTCTTCATAAGTATTGAGGCGATTCTTAGAAAAATTAATTTATTTTATGTTCCAAAATTATTAAAACATATATATACGTTTACAGTAGTATCGATCGGTTGGGCATTATTTCGTTCTGACAATATCACACAAGCATCAGCATTTATAAAAAACATGCTAAATTTTTCAATCAGTAATGCTAGTATATATACCATAGAGTTTTTAACCAGCGCTAAATTTATAATATTAATTATTGCATGTATAATATTTTCTTTACCTTCATCCCAACATATTAATTCAAAGATAATAGGATCATTTCGAAGTATTATATTTAGTTTGCTTTTTTTATATTGTTCACTATTATTGTTGCTGGACACTTATAATCCTTTTATTTATTTTAGGTTTTAATGATGCAAATAAATAAATTCTATCATGTGTATTTAATATTTATATTTTCAGTTTTTACGGGGGCTGATTTTATATATTCTTATATTTATTCAAATACTTTTGCTAGATATCATAAAATCAGTGGACGAAAACTGAAGGAATATTTCAATCACGAATATGTACTACGTAAAAAAATACATATGAAAGTACACAATTTACTATTGAATCCATTTGAGAAAAAAAAAGATGTATTTAGTTCAGCAATTGGTGGCAATGATGGTTTTATGTTCTATAATTATAATCATGCTCTTGGGAGAGTTACTTTTACAAATGCAGATAA
>JABSQI010000285.1 GCA_013215905.1 Legionellales bacterium
AATCTAAATAGCAGTATTTATGAAAATATTGTTTAATCTGCAGACTATAACAGTGGAAAATGAGTATAAAGTTAGATAAAATAGGTAGATTCACGCTATGAAAAAATATCATGAAAGTAAAAATAGTATATATAATGATAGTTTTTCTAAAATCATGCGAAGGAACTCGAAAGGTTTTACAATTAACCACTAATGGTACAAAAAACATACAAACGGTGTGAATAAAGAATATACAAATAAATTATAAACTAATGGTGTAAAAATATGAATAAAGATATACATGTACCTTACGCTAAAACAGTATATGGACAAAAAGAAATTGATGCTGTTGTAAAATGCTTAAATGAAAGTACACAGATGGGTAAATATACAAGTAAATTTGAGAAAAAGATATCTTTGTTATTTTCCAAAAAAAATAGTTTATTTGTAAATTCAGGTTCTTCAGCATTGTATATAGGAATGGAAGCTAAGGGTTATAAACCCGGTAGCGAGGTTATTACACCAGCATTAACTTTTTCAACATCAGTTGGTTGTATAGTAAAATCTGATCTGATCCCCGTTTTTGTAGATGTAAGCAAAAGAGATTATTGTATTGATGTAGAAAAAATAGAAGAAGTTATTAGTGATAAAACTGTTGCAATACTTGCTCCTAACCTACTTGGGAATTTATGTAAATGGGATGAAATTCATGATATTGCAAAAAAATATAACCTAGATATTATTGAAGATTCAGCTGATACTCTGGGAGGAACTTTACATGGGAAGCCAAGCGGATACTGGAGCGATTGGTCTATTACGAGTTTTTATGGTTCTCATATAATAAATTGTGCTGGAAATGGCGGTATGCTATGTATGAATGATCCTCAACAGATAAAGCAGGCAAAGCTCCTTCGCTCTTGGGGAAGAGCATCTTCTATATTTGATGAAAAAAGTGAAGCCATTGAAAATAGATTTAACCTACATTTAGATGATATAGAATATGACGCAAAATTTGTATTTGAGAGAATAGGCTATAACTTAGAGGGCTCCGAAATTGGCGCAGCTTTTGGTTTAGTACAGCTTGATGATTTAGATAAAAACATTGAAGTCAGGAATCATAATTTTAATAAACAAACGGAATTCTTTTCTAACTATAGTGATTACTTTGAATTACCTGAGCAAACACCAGGAGCGCACACTGCATGGTTAGCATATCCCATTATAATTAAAGAAACATCTCCTTTTAAAAGAAGAAATTTTCAAATATTTTTGGAAAAAAATAATATTCAAACTAGAACAATATTTACAGGTAATATTACTAAACAACCAGGTTTTGCTAATATCTCTATGAGAAAATCTCCTGCTGGATTTACTAATGCAGATAATGTTATGCGAGGTGGCGTATTACTAGCATGTCATCATGGTATGTCTTCAGAAATGTTCTCACATATGCATAATGTGATAGATGATTTTATAAGTAAAAATACCTAAAGATACATCACAAAACCTGATATTATATTTGATATTAGCTTAGTATGCGTCGGAGTAAAAAACTATTATGCTTTAAATAAATTTCATCGCTAAAGAAAATATTTATTAAAGATTTGTTAATATTTTTATTCAGTTTCAACTGTTGAACAGTAATTTTTCATTTATTTTTGACTTTACTACATCAACAGCGTTTTGTGCAAAAGGATCAAGATTATAATGCATTGTTATAGTTATAATTTCTAACATCATATTCATCATTAACCCTCCAATAGTTTTTTCTGAAAGATTATCTAATTCAATTTCTCTAACTGGCAATTTTAATTTAATTAAACTTTGCAAAATTATTTTACATTGATTATCTAGGATCTCTCCCATTGTAAAATTTAGACCATTTAAATAATCGGAGTTAAGTTTTTCTTCCTCTATGTTATTGTTCGTGTTAATTATTGTAAAATATTTATCCCTAGGCCCATCTATAAATAACTGTAATATGCTATGTTGATCGATACTGCCCATACATTTTAGTGGAGTTATTCCAAAACCATTTTTTCCTGTAGTCTCTGAAACTAATTGACATAACCAATCATTATACGCGGAAAAAGAATAAATATACGGCATATAGGCAAAAGTGTTTTTTTTACTTTCGATACAACTAATAGCCATGTTTACCGAATCAGTTACTATTGTATCCGTTTGGTTAATAAAATTATTCAGGGCTGTTTTTGCCCCATCTCGAATATCACGGATATTACATTTCAAAAATAGAGATGGAATTAAAGCCACATTTGAGAAACATGAAAATCTCCCTCCTATGCTAGGATCGTGTCTAATAATTTTATCATTTAATTTTTTAGCAATCATGCCCATCTTACTATTTGGATTTTCTGTTAAAAAATAGAACCTATTTTTCAGAACATCTAACCTTTCGTTAAAATATTTTATAGTCCTAATTACTTGTGTAACAGTCTCTAAAGTTTCTCCAGACTTACTAATAGCAATAAATGCCGATTCATCCAAATTAACTGTTTTCAAAAAAAAATCAAATATCGAAGGGTCAATATAGTCAATAAGATGTATTTTTTTTGTTTTGTTAAGACTTGATAAGATAGCTTTTCCTCCTAAAATTGATCCTCCAGTCCCAAAAATAATTAATGTACTAGCAAATTGAGCAATTTCATCTACTTTATCAAATATCTCGTTCTCGATATCTGGATCTAAAATATTATTGATAAATCCTATTTTTCTATTATTAATATCTAATATTATTTTGTTTATAGTCTCTTGATTTTTGATATTATCTGGCAAATTATATAATTTCTGCTGGTACATCAAACTAACCTCTATAAAATCTGATCTGAGTATTTTAAGTACTAAATCAAATTTATTAATTTAACTAAAGTAATGAA
>JABSQI010000286.1 GCA_013215905.1 Legionellales bacterium
AAGATAGGTTCGTATGTTTGAATAATTGTATCTTGTCCACTAGGATAAATAGTAAGAGTAGTAGGCCTGCCTTTTTCCCAAGAATTTATATTTTCAGCATTGCGCAATTCTTCTAAGGAAGACTCTAAATCCATTTTTGTAGTTTTTGAAATAAACTCAGTTAAGCTAGCAAGATAAGCATAATAATCTTTCTCAAGTTTTCCATAATATTTTTCTAGTTTTTCATTATATTTATCTTCAGTGATCTTGCCATTTAATAAGTCATTTTGTATTTTATTAAAATAAATTTCTCTTTGATTATCGATTGACTTTTGTATTTTTTCAAGACTGTAAATGTGAGAATTTAAAAGCTCTGAGTAATATTTCTTATATGTTGCATTATCAAAATGATTATCAATGATAATTTTGGCAGCTTCTGCAAAATTACTTCTTCTTATTTTTATACTTTTTGTATATGGCCTATGATTATCATTAATTTTTTCTATTCTAACTAAGTTAGGATCAAGCCCTGACATATCAACTACTTCTAGTTCAGTAGGCTTAGTAAGATTTCTAACAGATATTGGAGGGCTTATGCCAATTTTATTAATTAAAATATTTAAAGGTAACATCTAATTTTAAAAAAATATCAGTAGTATAACTATTGAGTGAATTATTTACTCTTTAAATTAAGTATAGAGGCTAATGAACTAAATTCTTGCTATTTTAATTTTCATTTATTATTTCAGTTCTGGATACCAAATATGAGCATAATTTAACCGTGCAGGAAGTGAGCAATACTATATTTATCATGAATTTCCTAAGTATTTCTCTAAGCAGCGTGTTAAATTGAAAAATTACTATAGAGCATGGTCTTTAGATATATTTAATAAAGTTTTTACGTATAATTCTTCATGAGTTTATTTCGTGTTAAATGATATATTAGATTTTAGTTCTCAAAATGTAAATATATTAAAGTTTCTAACTTATTAATTGAAAATATTAATAGTTAGATTTCATATTGAAAATTAATACTTATATACTGACAATCACTTAAAATATAACAATATGGGGAATTTTAGACCTTGTTGTTGTAAATAAGAAAGCATGTTCTTATAATGCACAAAAATTTAAATTCTACCTGTATAGCAACCATAGTTACAGAAAGTGTTTTGCATATCTTACATCTTATTCTAGCTTTATGCTGCAGAGGCTAAAAAGAAAATTTCAAAAACTTTTTATATTTAGCAAGTTATGAACTAATGATAATAACTTGTCTATAATTATAGAAAGTTATAAATTAGTTTTGCTGAAAAGACAGCAGTTAATAATATTCAGAATATAGTAAATAGTGTTAGCATAGAAATATATATGAAAAAAATAATTACACAACAGGACATTGAGGCGGCTTTAAAAAGCCCTGTAAATTCAGTTCTAAAAACTAAATTAAAGAACGACGTATTAGAAAGCATAATAGCTTGTGTGATAATACCAAAATTACAGTTAGAGCAACAATTATTACAGCAGCAACTAAAAAATAGTAAGATAGGAGAAGTAAAGAGTGAGTCTGGTAAAAATATACAGCTTCCAGCTCAGAATGAAACTAAGACCCTTGAATTAGATAATGAAATTCAATCTTTTATAGATAATTTTGATAAATTTAAAGGATTAGCAGACCCATATTTCAAAAATATAAATAAATTGAATCAGCAGCATTTTGAAAACTATAGTGGTGTTATAATGGAAAATGATTTTTGTATGAAAACGACTATAGCGCAAGTGTTTATTAAATACCCAAATAGTTTAAAAGCAAATATTAATAATAATAGTGCTGTAAGCAAGTGCCAAGAATTAGATAGTTTGTCTAACAAAGATAAAATGAAAGTATTAAATGGTGTTAATTTGGATAATATCATGGCTCTTTCAGCAAAATCTTTCAGAGAAGTAACTAGTTTTATTGAAGAGCGTGCTATAGAGCCTGTAGAAAAGACTACACTCACCTTTAAAGATTTAGTAGAATATTTTTCTAATATCTCTCCTGGGGGTAATTCAGATATGCTAGCTGCAGCACAGATAGTAATTGAAAAGAAAGACCAAACCTTACAACAAGATATGATGGAAATTATGTTACAAAAGCTAGAAAATGAAAATATAAGTGAAAATGATGTTTTAAGTGATATTAATAATTATAACCAAGAGGTACATAAATTATCGAAAGAGCTTGCAAATAGCCAAGAGTATAAGTCTGCAAAAAAAGCCGTTAATGAAAATATTAGCAGTCTTTCAAGGAAGTCCACAAATGTAAATCAATTTAAAACTTCCTTAAAAGACGAAGGGGGTTCTCTTGATGTTAATAGCAAACCTATGCCAAGCCCAAGTGTTCGTAATTAATAACAAAATTTATTTATCATATCTTGATTATAAGATAGTACACTGACAGCCAGTTTTTCTTTTCTTTACAGGGGCATATGTGCTTATATGATTTCCTGTATTTTGAGAATATTTTGAATTAATTTGTGACATAATGTTTTGCATTCTGACATCATTTTCCATACTATTGATAGCATTTTGATATTTAGACTGATGTTGTTTTTGTATATCAATCTTACCATCACGACAGTTTGTATGAGAGCCTCCTCTGGTCATCAGCTCTAGATTAGTTGCGCTTACCTCAGATGGAAGACCTGCGCCAATATTAATAAAATATCTTACAGCGTCATTATATCCTGCTTTTTTGTCCATGTTTTTGTCCGTAAAATCCATATTGCTTTGGTCAAGTATTTTAATAATAAGATTGGTAGAATCATCAAGCTTTGAATTAGGCTTCAATGAGTGGATAGCTTTGCCAACATCGGTAGTTGGGGTATGATTCTCCTGATTTAGATAGGCTAAAC
>JABSQI010000287.1 GCA_013215905.1 Legionellales bacterium
AAAATCCGGAAGATAATCATCTTTGTAATTTTACCCCCTTAAATATTTTTTATACTTTATTTAAAAAGAGCTTTCGTTTCAAATTCAGCTTGATTGCATGTTCTTCGCCAAGTTATAAAATATTAATTTATGCTGTCAGAGAAGGTGCAAGAATATTAGCTCTAAAGAATGCAAGCATTAATCAAGCAGAAAAAATTGTTAAAGAAAATTTATCTAATAATGGATTTGATACGAGAAAAATTACTTTATTGAGTTATGATAATGATCCATCTTGTAAAAAAAATATAAGTACCATCCATATGGAAGTAAAAATCCCTATCCAAGACATTTTAATAACTGGCGATCCCTTCGGTATATTTATCAATAAGAAATTTTTATTTGCCAGCACAGACATGAAAAAAGAGTGCATTAGAAAATATGAAAAAAAATAATGCATGTCATAAGCTAAGATCAAGAAACGGGGCAATTCTGATATTATTTATCTTCATTGTCCCTCTATTTTTCATAATTCTAGGCTTAGTGATAAACATTAGTTATTTCATGACAATTAAAGGGAAAATACACAATGCAGCAATTGCTGGAGCCCATGCTGGGGCACTAGCTATATCTCAACAAGAACCTGCTACTGTTAAAGTAATATCTAGAAAAATGATTAACAAAAATCTCTCAAATAAGAACTTATTAGATGATTTAGATATCAATATAAATATAGGATATTACGATCCAAAGTTTTCAAGTTTTTCAACAAATACTTCTAAATTAAACTCAGTAAAGGTGTCACTGCTATATAAGGGAAAAAAATCAACAAATTTTATTAAATTTTTATCTAAAACTATCTTTCAAGAGCATATTCAAATAGTTGCTTATATTAGTAATAATCAAGGTAAGATTATTATCTCTCAAATAGAATAGATTATTAATTAGGATTCATAAATATATACTAAAATAAGAGTATTTATTAACCAACTATCAAATTGTTCCTGACACCAAGCTTTAATTTTTGACCATATTTATTTATATTTAATACAACAAGATACCTAATATTATATTACTATAATTAACCATAATTAATAGCATTTATTAACATTTAGCAACTTATGAGCCCTAATACCACATTATATGCCCATAATTATGTAAATTTAATAATTAGTAATTTTGAAGCTACTGATATCTACTATACTTAATACTATCAATTATAAATTCTCTTGGAGAAACAATGAAAAAAATAGTATTTTTTAAGAGTCTATCTAAAGGAGCTGCTTTAGTTGAATATGCTCTTCTAGTTGCTTTAATAGCCGTGGTATGCGTAACTGCAATGCAAACAATTGGGGATAAAGCTAACCACAAACTAGAGGATGTTGCTAAGAAGCTAAGTACTGATAAATAACTGTCTACTTAATTAACAGTTACATTTCCGAAAAATTTGAGATAATATATGCGTTTTGTTGGAATCGAATATATGAATAATATATGCCAAAATGAACTAAATGAATCACAAAAGCTTCTTCTATCAACTGTGGAAGAATTTGCAAATAAAGAAATTGTTCCTCTTGCAGAAAAAATAGATAAAGAGAATTATTTCCCTAAACATCTTTGGAAAATGCTGGGTGCTCAAGGATTACTTGGTATAACTATTTCAGAAGAATTTGGAGGATGTAACCTGGGATATTTTGAGCACGCGTTAGTTATGCAGGAAATTAGCCGTGCATCTGCATCTATAGGACTAAGCTATGGGGCTCATTCCAACCTCTGTATGAACCAAATTCATTTACACGGCACACAACAACAGAAACTAGAATATTTACCTAAACTAGCATCAGGAGAATATGTAGGCGCACTAGCAATGTCTGAAACATCAGCAGGCTCCGATGTAATGGGCATGCAAACTACATTCAATGAAGAAAAAGATTATTTTATTCTAAACGGGTCAAAAATGTGGATTACCAACGGCCCATTTGCAGATGTTATTATTATTTATGCAAAAAATAAATCAAATACACAGAAAAATAACATCAGCTGTTTTATAGTTGAGAAAAATTTCCCAGGTATTTCTATAGCTCAAAAATTAGATAAATTAGGAATGAGAGGATCAGAAACTTGTGAAATTGTCTTAGAAAACTGCCAAATTCCAAAGGATAACTTACTTGGGGAGAAAGACGCTGGTACTAGAATACTAATGTCTGGTTTAAACTATGAAAGAATAATTTTAGCAGCAGGTCCTGTTGGAATAATGCAAAACTGCTTAGATATTGCTATACCATATATGCACCAAAGAAAACAATTTGGAAAGCCTATTGGAGAATTTCAATTAATGCAAGGCAAAATAGCTGATATGTACACATCATATTCAACATCTCTAGCCTACTTATATTCTGTTGCAAAAGCAGCTGACGCTGGCCCAATAACTAGAAAAGAAGCAGCCTCATTAATTCTATACACTTCTGAAAATGCTACCCAATTAGCCTTACAAACTATTCAATGTCTAGGAGGTAATGGCTACATCAATGAGTATCCTGCTGGTCGATTACTTAGAGACGCAAAACTCTACGAAATAGGAGCTGGAACTTCTGAAATTCGAAGAATGTTGATCGGAAGAGAAATATTTGCTGAAAGTGCATAAAATAATTAAACAATATTGCCTGCCTGCCGTAAATACTTTTTGTACTATATTAATCCAAGAAAACTAGTATTTACTTGATCAAGTTATAAATAACTTTATGATATATAAATTATATATTAGGGAGCAGGCTTACTATGGCAAAGAATATTGGTATTTTAATATTACTATCTGGAATAATTACACTCGGAATTGAAGAATATCGAGAAATCTTGAATATATTATACGAAATTAATTTATTCTTTAAACAATAC
>JABSQI010000288.1 GCA_013215905.1 Legionellales bacterium
AGAGCCAAATGTTTATGTTGATCGGTTGTTTTTGAATGAAAGATTTAGAAGATGGATTAAATTAAACTTGCAAGAATTAGAAGAGGTTTTGCCAAAAGGTTTAACTCCTAAAAATAAAAAAAGAGTTGAACGGTTAATTAAGAGACTTAATGACAAAGGCATTAATGAAATGCTTGTAACTCATAGCTTCCCAACAGGGCTTACTAAAGGTCAATATTTTAGTGGTTATGGTTATGAAATGATAGATTTGCCAGAGGATGACTGGAGTATATGGAAGGGGTGTAAAGTTGGAGGATAAATGAGAGTAGATAAATATAAAAGTTTAGAGATTGATATTAGGAGGAATGATGTTGGTTAAGGATTATGTGGATGCAGCTGAGAAAATTAATGGGTTGGAAGCTAACAGGAAATACGCTTATAAATTATTAGTTGGTTTCTTGATTGGGCTTATTGTTAGTTTTTTGATGGGAGTTTAGAGTGAAAAATTATAAAAAAATTGTATTGATTGTAAGTGGGTTATTAGGTTGTGGCAATATATTTGCTGAAATTGATTTTGACTCATATGGCTCTTCGTTTGTGAAACAACTGAAGAAAGAAGCAGAAGAAACTCATGTTAAAGGTGATGTGTCCAATCCTGGAATTGTAAAGCATTTTATAGGGGATGAATTATTTGAGGCTCGTTTTAGAGGAAGTTTTGATTTAAAGAAGTTTTATCGCCTAGTGCCAGTGGTTTTGAGGCTTAAAGAAGTTCCACAAACTATTATTAAAGAGATCCAACAAATGCAGGACTGGGCTGTTAGTGGAGTTAGCAGTTGTTATATAAATGGTTGGGCTAGTTACAAACCTTCTATGTCCGGATATGATACTTCCATCCCCTTGTTTAATAAAAAGGTGTATATCGAAATTGATTCCATTGTTTGCAAGCATGACAAACTAGAATTTTTCTATGGAGATGGCTGGGACTGGGTTGTCTCTAAATCTTCTAAGATTAAAGCAGATATTAGCGGAGAGATTTTAGGAGTTGATTTTAAAAAAGGCGTGAGTCTTAAAAACATAAAGGATGATAGTCATTATGGATATTATGGAAGTAAAATTAGTAAAATTGATGAAGAAGTTCTAGTTAAATTCACAAAGATGGTTGATGCAAACATGGATAAACAGGAGAAAAAATAAAATGTTAAGTTATACGAGAATTGTTTTTGAGGATATAAATGAATAAATGTAAATTAATTTTAGATTTGTATTACAGAGTTGAGGACGGGCTAAAGAGAAATTCGTAATTTCTGTATGAGAGGATTTCATCAATTGATTTTGTTAATGGTTTTGACGTTTCTGGTTCGGGGGATTGTCGTATTCCTATTATGCTTGAGGGAAGGAGAGGTGAGCTAATTAATTATTCCTATATTGAAAAACCAGAAAGATTTTTGCTTGTTACTTGTGTTGGAGTTTAGATTATGAATAAAGATAAATTAATTAAAGAATATTTAGATGCTGGGGCTAAGAATGCTAATCAGCCAAGTATAGCTCATGAATATTATTTAAAGGCAGCAGAGCTTGGTTGTAGTGAAGCTTATTTTTTAATAGGTGAGAGTTATGTCAACGATTTTCGTAAAAATAATAAAGCTATTAAATGGTATCGTAAAGCTGCAAGCTTGGGGCATCTTAAATCAATGGAGAGTCTTGCTGATTTATTGTTGGATTTATGTAAAAGAAAAGTAAAAAGAGCAAACAATAATAGCTTGTCAGTTGATAGCAATGATTGTCCTTGTGAAGTGCATGCCCATTTTTTAATAAAAGCTGGTGCAGATAAACATTTTATTGAAGCTTTTAATTTGCTTGATTGTTCTTATAAGAGAGGTGGTAATTTAGCTAGTTTTTATTTTTCTAATGGAAGGCGTGAAAATTGGATAAAAATTATTGATTTAATTAATGGTATGAGACTGCAGGAGGCTGCGTGATGTTAAGTATTGGGTTATTTGCTGGATTTTTAGGTTTGGGAGGGGCGTTTTGTTCTTATTCGGGGATTTATATTGGGAATATTGAGTACTCTATGGCTTATGGGATAAGCCTTTCTTGTGCGTGGTTCTTGCATACGGTTGGTCGCAAGCATCTTGCCTTAATTCCTTCGAGTGTATGTGTTTTATTTACAGGAGATATTTTTCTTAAATTTTTTATAGATGGTTGCTGTTTAATGCAATATTGGAAATTTGTGTCAGCAACGTCAATTTTGTTTGTGTGGTCATTAGATGCTTTTGGGATAGTTGGGTATAGAAATATAGATAAATGTGAAGGAGATGCGTGATGGGTATGGTTATAATGTGCGTGCTTTTATTTTGTATCATTTTGGGCTGTGCAGTATGGTTAGCTACAAATAGTCCTGGGTGGGGTCGGGGCATGAGATTATTTATCGCTATATTAGTTGGGGTTATGGGTATGTTTGTCTTTCCTATAATGCTTGGTTTCGATGTTGTAGGAGTGCTGGTTCGGTTGATGAATAGCCTAGCTTTTGCGGTGGTCATAGTTGGGGGTTGGAAATTTTTGACTTCTGTCTTTTGCCATGATTCTGAAGATAAGAAAGGAGGAGCTGAGTGAAGAGGTTGAGGTTAGCTGGATGGTTTTCTGTGTTTGTTACGTTAGCTTCTTATTTAGCTTTAAAGGCTGATGTTGCAGGTAGTGTTTTACTTGGGTTGTTTTGTTTTTTTCTTTTTTGATGAAAATGATGAAAATAGAACAGCAATTTGGTTGAGTTGGATTATATTTGGGTGTTTTTTAATTTTATTGAAGGTGGTTGGATGATGTTTTGGATTATTTTTGCTATTTCTTCAGTGGTTGTGCTTGTATTCGCCTTTGCGTATTTAAGTTA
>JABSQI010000289.1 GCA_013215905.1 Legionellales bacterium
TCGCATCAACAACAACAAAGGGCCTAAAAATAGTGTCATAATTGGGTTTTGGCCTTTTTTTTTTTTTGTTTTTTTAACAACCAAAAGGCATAACGGAAAATACATAAATGAAATTTTTCCTAATGGTTTTTCACTTAATGAATATGGAACTCAATCTACTATACAAATTCAATTAAATCAAACCAATATTCACAATTATACAAATATATAAATTGGTTAGAAAGAAGTAACTACAAAATTATAAATTACGATAATATTGAAATCGATGACTTAAATATTACTCCTAAATTATTTTTTACTAATCAGGAACCTATTATTGAGGCTATACAATCAGGGTCTTTTGATAAGCTAAGATATGTTTCTAGAGGATATATAGATGACTTGCTAATAAATGGATTATTTATGTCAATTAATTTTAACAATACTAAAAATTTATCAACTTATATTAATATAACTGCTACATATATTGATACACATGAACAAAATTTTATGATACAAGAAAAGAGAAAAATCAACTTTGGTGCAATTAACTATTTTGATAATCATAAATACGGTCTAATGATTATGGTAAATTTTGATAAATCCATAAATAATCATCAAATATAGATGCAACAATCATAATTAGCAGAAATTAGTAGTTACCTGCAAAGCAAATAAATTCACGTTATTTTTCACAGTACCTTTTACATATGAATTTTGAGAATTCGTTGCAGTTTTATGATCGATATTAGCTTTTCTGATAAATATATGTGTATAACCAAAATCAAAAATAAACATCTTGTTTAACTTATATCTGCCACCAACAGCAATACCTATCCTATCATTATCTGGTGATCTTAGACTCCTGTTTTGCTCTCTAACAGAGCCTTGATCATATCCCAACCCCCCTCTTAAAGTAACCTTATCATTTAAATTAAATTGAGTCCCCAGGGAAAATCTCCATGTATTTCTAAATTTAAGCTTAATATCTTCGGTTACAGGTCCGCTTGGAGAAGCAATATTTTGCATTGTAATACTCTTAAGAGTACTCCAGGTTGTATAATACACACCTGCTAATAATTTAATTTTATCAGTAAATGTATATACACCATTACAACTTATAATATCTGGTAATGTTAATCTTGTAGAAGAATCACTCGTAATTACTCTACTATCTCTAGCAAGTTCTCCAGTAAACTCACTTCTACCAGAAATGTTATGATCTATTCTTGATCTATAATGTAAAGAAAAATCTATTCTATCAATAAATTTAAGTAATATACCGATATTACCTCCAGCTCCAAAACCATTTGCTGAACTTTTGGAATAACTATCTTTCTGAGATGACACATTTAATAAATTTGCAGTTTCAGTAGAAGTTGCAATTGTAGAATGTAGTTCTGCGTTTAAATATTGTACATCAATACCGCCACCAATAATAAAAGAATCATTTATTTTATAGGATACACTTGGTCCAAAATTTATTGTTTTAATTCTAGTTTTTGATGCTGAATAACGAACAGCTGAATTTTCTCCCCAATCAGTTGATAAACCAAATGGAACTGATATACCTAATCCTAATGCAAATTTATTATTAATTGGTGTTCCATAAAATATTGCTGGAATTACACTATTACCTTTAGACTTTACAGTTGTATTCGAAGCAACATCTCTAGCTGTTGGTACTGCTACTCCTGTACTTCTAGAAATAGTCTCAATATTAGAATCTCCATTAAATTTTGATTTTTTTAATACAGCAGTTCCTGCTATAACTATTTGTTGACATTGTAAATTAGTGAGTGCTGCTGGATTAAAAAATGTTGCACTAGCATCTTTTAAATTTGCGCCTCCACCCGCTCCAAAATCACTAATATTTATAGCATTACCTTCATATAACTGAAACCCAGACGCAAAACTTGAAGTTATTCCAAATACTAATAAAAAAAATACTTTAAATAAAACAAACATTTCATTCCTCAAGGTAAAACTTGATGCATTATATAATACTAATATTCTAAGTGCACAAAATTTTGAATATTGTATCTTACCATTAGTTCTTTTTAAGGCCAAAATGTCTTTATTATTTCAAATAGCCTACAATTTGCGCATATCTTTTGTTTTTTGCAATAATTTTACTTTAGGCAAGTAGAAATCAAACATTGATAATATAAATTATTCTATATGTTATATAAATTATCTAAAATAGATAAATTCTGCAATATTCTAAAAGAAATATCCACTCATATACTAATTTTCTAAGATACTATAAAGAAATTGCGCTATATTATTATAATAGATAACTGATAGGGGGAGAATAATGGCTGATAAATCAAAGCTTCCTGATATGAAAGAAATTACTGGTATGGCAGGAAAGCTATATGAGGATGTTAAAAAAAGTGTTACTGAAATAGTTGATGAATATAAAAGTAATCATCCAAAAGAACAACAAGATAATTCTTCAAAAGAAGCTGAAAAAGATCCTAAACAATCTACAGAAAGCAAAGCAGAAGAAAGCAAGCCTGAAGAAAGCAAACCTGAAGAAAGTAAACCTGAAGAAAGTAAACCTGAAGAAAGTAAAGATTAAAAATATACTTTGTAAGGGTTATGAATACGTTATATAAATTTTAAATATATTTTAGTGTAATAAAATATATTATCGTTTTGCAGTTCTTAATTTATTACTTAATTATTAATTTTATAGCTATTCTATAAATCTTTGTACTAATGCATTCTTATCAATTAATAAAAATTCGTAATTTTCCACGGCTTTTACTCCCCCTAGAATCACAGTATGTGGTTTAACATCTGGAGCATTATTAAACATAAATAATCATTCAGGATCCGCACTTCTTTATTCAATTCT
>JABSQI010000029.1 GCA_013215905.1 Legionellales bacterium
CAGTCTAGATTTGATTTTCATAAAACAATGGTTACTCAAAATAATTTGAATTTTAGCTTTAGCGGGTTAAAAACTAGTGTCAGAAATTTATATGATAATTTATCAGCGAGTCCTCAAGATATTCAAGATATATGTAGTTCTTTAGAAAAAACAATAGTTGATGTTATCACTTACAAGTCTAAGAAAGCTATTCATCAATCAGGTACTAAGAGTTTTGTTTTAGCTGGGGGAGTTGCGGCAAATGTTAAACTTAGAACTGCCTTGTCACAGATGTGCGGGGAATTAGGGATTGATTTTTTCTGTCCTGCACAAAAGTACTGTACCGATAACGGGGCTATGGTAGCAATAACAGGTTATAAATACTTGAAAAAAAATATTATGGATAGAGATCTTAAAATAAAGGTTAATCCAAGATGGGCATTAGATAAATTGCATGAAGCTAGCTAGTATTTCGAGCGCCTAGTTTATTTTCTTTTTTATGGATTAATCTAACTATATTATCTTTGTGTTTAGCAATTAATAAAATACTTAATATAGTTAGCCCTATAAAATAATCGTAGCAGATAAAAAAAGAACAGATAGAAACTATTAAGGCGCTGGTGATTGATGCCAACGATGAATATTTAAATAATAGAGCTACTAATATCCAGGTGAATAAAGCTACAATGCTTAATGTTGGGGATAAGACAATTAAAATACCTAAAAAAGTCGCAACGCCTTTGCCTCCTTTAAAGTTAAAAAAAATAGGGAATATATGGCCAATGACAACAGCTATAGCAATCATGTTTATCAGAAAAGGACTCAATGACAAATAGAAAGCGAATATTATAGTAATAGTGCCTTTGAGAACGTCTAAAAATAAGACTAGCAAAGAAATTTTTTTATTAGTAAGTCTAGAAACATTGGTGGCACCAGCGTTTTTAGAACCTATTGTTCTTGGATCAGGTAATTTTAGGATTTTGCAGATAATAATACTAAACGATAATGAGCCTATGAGATAGGCAAGTATAATAGAAAATATCTCCACTCTTTCTTCCTTAATAATTTTAATTAGATATGATATATTATTTCGATGATAATATACAGTATGTAAAATTTTGTTTGATTTAAATAATTATAAGTAGGTTATTATCCATGATATATAAATTTATAGGCGCAATGCTTTTAGTAGTTGGAACTAGTATTGGTGCTGCTATGTTAGCTTTGCCGACAGTTGTAGCTGGCTCAGGATTTGTCAATTCTTTAGGGTGGTTTTTTCTATGTTGGTCTTGTATGACTTTTGGTGCTTTTTATATATTAGAGGTAAATTTACTACATCCTGAGGATAGCAATCTAATTTCTATGGCTAAAAATACTTTAGGCCGAGGATTTGGCATTTTAACTTGGGTGATTTATTTGTTATTACTGTATACCTTATTATCTGCATATATATCTGCTATTAGTGATATTTTGTTTGATATTACTAACAGTTTTTTTACTCATCCATTTTGGCTTGATGTGCTTTTTATAAGCTTTGTTTTTGGGGCTCTAATATATAAAGGTATTAAAGTTATGGATAATATTAATAGACTTTTTATGTTTATTAAACTAATTTTATTTGTAGTTTTAATAGCAAGCTTTATTGGAATTGTTAATACTGAATGGCTTTTTGATGGTGAACTATCAAGATTGCCTAGCATAACTTTAGTTCTAGTAACCTCATTTGGATTTGCTATAATTGTGCCTAGTATAAGGAAGTATTTAAATAGTGATATTAGGTTGCTAAGAAAATCTTTATTGCTAGGAAGTTTAATTCCTTTGGCTTGCTATTTGATCTGGTGTTTTGTTATTTTAGGAGTGATCCCAACAGATATATTGAATAGTATTGCTACTTCTGATCATTCTGTTTCTGAGTTAGTTAGGGCATTCTCTCTGGTAGCTAGAAACACAACAATCAGAATGTTCGCCATGAGCTTTTATTTTTTATGTGTTTTAACTTCATTTTTGGGAATATCGTTATGCTTAGCTGACTTTTTAGATGATGGAATAAAATCGGCATTTAATAAAAATACTAATAGATTGAATTTAGCATTGTTATCTTTAGTTTTACCAACAATCATAGCAGCTTTTTATCCTAAAGCTTTTTTGATGGGGTTTAAATATGCAGGATATTGGGTGATATATATATTGATAGTATTGCCAGTATTGATGGTATGGAGTAGTAGATATATGATGAAAACAGCAAGAATATACCAGGTTTGGGGAGGGAAAGCCGTATTAGTTTTGGAAATCTTATTTGCTTTATTTTTATTGCTAGTTGCAACTTGATGACAATTTCAAGTTTTAAAAGTAAGAATCATAAAAAAACAATTAAGCTGTCGATTGTTGAATAGATACCTTGGGTGTTAGCATAATAGATCCCTGATTATCAGAATATAGAATGAGAACAACAGCAATACTAATTAGTCTTATTGTTTTAACAATTTAGCTCTTGATCAAGAAATTACACCTTATAAATTTTCGCTCACTGAATATCCCAAAAATAAATTTCCTGAATATACAATTCCAAAATCATCCGTTTATACATTTGCTAAAGAATATCCTTAGGTTTCCGGTTTTTACTACAGAGTTTTCAAAATCTGTTTCTAAATATTGTTGTAGTAGGTAAAATTGTTTTTGTCTTTATTTGGATTGGGGGCAATTTTTCTAATTATTTTACCCAAAGGTGTCGTAAAGCCGCTGACTTTAGGCATGGGTGAGTATCAGTAATCTTGATTGGTATTTAAATGAACTACTAGATAATTGCAGGATAATATTCGCTAATGAATATAGAAGCTAAAATTCCATTGCCATCGTATTGGCTATTAAATGTGTAATAGATCTTAGCATCTTGATTGTGAATTGATTTTAAGCAAGGAATTATTTTTTTAAATTTTGCTCTATTGGGAATACATAATGTCTGTTCTCCTCCAGGTGCAATTCTTTTGGAGCGTTTTAGAATTCTTTTTTGATTGGATTCTGTAATAATAGTTATTTCTAATAAAACAACATCTTCAAGAGTGTTTGCTAATACAATTGGGGCAGAATGACTATCGCATTGGTGAGTTAAATTAAAAGATTTAGTATTGGCAAATGAGTTAGCAAGTATTGCATTTAGAAGCAGTAGAATTAATTTGGGGCTAAAGAATTTTTTTATCATATTAACAATGATAGAACATTTTATAAAATATGTTATTCCAAGATAAAAAAATTTTATTTAGGATGCATAAAAAAAACTCTATATGGCTAACAAAATTCTTTAGTATTTTTTGATGTTTATCAAATATACTAAAAATACCCTGAGCTAGAAAACGAGTAGATCGTACATGTTGATTATATATACAATAGTTATTTTATACTGATACTCATCCATGTATAAAGACAGAGGTTTTAAGCTACCTTTTGGTAAAGTCACTAGAATTTGGTTAAATTTGTGATCTTTCATTAATAAATGGTTAATTATATTCGCTAGTAAAAATAGGTTTTGATAAAATCAAAATTATTTTCTTAAATATGTTAGTTACTTTAGTGAGTTTAGTTATAAATTATGAGCGCAAAGTTAAAATGGTTACCTTTTATTTTAATATCTTTTGAAATAGCTGTTTATTTATCAATGGATATGTATGTGCCATGCTTGCCGTTGCTTGCAACTGATTTTTCTATTTCACAAGATTTTGCTCAATACACGGTAACAGCTTGGTTTTTAGGTGAGCTTTGTTTGATGCTGATAGTTGGGCCTATATCTGAAGCATTTGGTAGAAAGCCAATTATAATATTTGGTGTATGTTTATTTTTATCTAGTAGTATTGTATGTACAATAACTAATAATTTCGTGTTATTTTTATTAGCAAGGTTTTTTCAAGGAGCCTCTGTTTCTGTTCCTCTCGTTGTAGGATATGCAGCGGTCCATGAGTCTTTTGATGATCAAAAAGCTATGCAGATATTATCAATTATGGGCTCTATAACTATTTTAGCTCCTACCTTGGGGCCATTAATAGGGGCATTGATTGCGTATATTAGTAATTGGAGAAATATTTTCTTAATTCTATCTGTATGGTCTAGTATTTCTTTGCTTATAATTCTCTTAAAATTACCAGAAACTTGTACAGAAAAAACTCCAGTTGATGTGCGCAAAGTATTAGTGTCGTATAAGAATATAATTACAAATTATAAATTTTGTAAATATTCTATACCAGTAGCTTTTTCTTTTATGGCTATAGTAATTTGGATTATGGGTATTCCATTTGTAATAAAAGAATACTATAAACTGCAAATAGTAGATGTAGGCTTAGTTCAGTTGTTAGTGTTTATCTTTTTTATCATAGGGGCTAGAGTAACTAAATATCTTTTAAACGAATATGAGGCTAAAAATATATTAAGAAGCGGGTTTGTTATATCTTTTTTAGGAACCTTTATATTTTTAATGCTAGTAGTATCGTTTCCTAGATATTTATATTTGACTATCGTTGGTATGATGCTTTTTTCATTTGGTATGTCAATGTGTATTGGCCCATCTAATCGATTAGCTATTGCAGCTTGTAGTGAAGCAATGGCATATAGAACAACAATTTTTACGGCAATTTGTAATATAATTATTGTTGTTGGAACATTTATTTATACTTTGTTGAATAGTAAAACTATGCTGAATTTATCTATGGCTATATTTATAGGGGGGACTTTGTCCTTTTTGTACCATATAATACCAAATATGAAAAATATAAAAGTTAGAAAAAAAAATAATTAATTTATAAACAAAGAGAAATGATAAAATTGTGGGTCAGTATAGTTTTAAAATCAGAACTATTTTGTGATTTATTTATACAACTTTAATGGTTTGATAATTAATTTGTCATGAAAGTTAACCTATATTGAGCTAATCTTAAAATACAGTATATATTGGGTTTGTACATGAAAAGCAGTGACCAAAAAGTGTGTGTTTCTGTAGAAGATGTTTCTTATTGTTGGTTTGAAAAGCAAATATGTAAGAATATTTCTTTAGAAATCCCTAGAGGAAAAATTACAGCAATTATGGGGCCAAGTGGCACTGGTAAAACAACTATTCTGAGATTGATAGGGGGACAACTATTTCCTAAGCAAGGTAATATACTTTTTGATGGTATAAATATTCATAAGTTAAAGCAAAAAGAACTATTAAGGATAAGAGAAAGAATGGGGTTGTTATTTCAAAATGCTGCATTATTTTCAAATATATCTGTGTTTGATAATGTTGCTTTCCCGTATATAGAGCATACTAATTTATCCAAAAATATGATTTATCAATTAGTAAATACTAAGTTAGAAGTTGTAGGATTGAGAGGAGCGAGAAATTTAATGCCCAATGAATTATCTGGCGGTATGGCTAGAAGGGTAGCAATAGCTAGAGCACTGGCTCTTGATCCGATATTGATGATGTTTGATGAACCATTTGTTGGTCAAGATCCAATAACAGTAGGAATTCTAATAAAACTTATGGAGGAATTAAATAGGATATTAGGAATGACTATAATAATTGTTTCTCATGATGTAGAAGAATGTTTTCAGCTTGCAGATTATATCTATATTATTTCAGGTGGGAGAATATTAGGTGAAGGAACAGTTAATGATATTCGTTCTAGTAAGAGCCAAGAAGTTAATCAATTTATTCATGGTGAGCCTGATGGTGCAATCCCTTTCCATTATGCCTCAGAAACATTTTCCAAGGATATTTTAAATGTTAGTTAGGTTACAAATGATGGGGCAGGTTTGTCTATTATCTTGCGTTATGCTTGGGAGATCTTGTATATTTATTACAAAAAGCTTTTTTCATCCTACCAAATTGCGCAGAATATTTCCTCTTTTTATTGATGAAGTTTATCATCTTGGAGTTTTATCATTGCTAGTGATTTTATTATCTTCATTGTTTATTGGTATGGTTTTAGGCTTACAAGGATATAATACTCTGAATAAATTTGGCTCTACTTCTCAATTAGGGCAATTAGTCGCTTTAAGTGTTGTGCGTGAGTTGGGGCCTGTAATAACAGGATTATTGTTCGCTGGCAGATCTGGATCTTCTTTGACTGCTGAGATAGGTCTAATGCAAACTACGGAACAAATATCTAGTATGGAAATGATAGGCGTTGATCCACATTGGCGTATTGTAGCTCCAAGATTGTATGCCGGTATTATATGTATGCCATTATTATCAATAATATTTTGTGCTCTAGCAATTTCTGGGGGATATCTTGTCGGGGTCGAATGGTTAAATATTGACGATGGAATTTTTTGGGGTAATATGCAAAATTCGGTGGATTTTAATGTTGATATAGTTGGTGGAATAATAAAAAGTTTTGTATTTGGAATTATTATTACTTGGATAGCTGTTTTTCAAGGATATAATGCTAGCAGAACTCCAGATGGTGTATCAATTGCTACTACAAAAACTGTAGTTTATTCTTCACTTATGGTACTGGTATTAGATTTTATATTGACAGCTGTAATGATAGGAGAATGGTAAGTGTTTAATTGGAAAACAGAATTGTTAGTGGGTATTTTTGCTTTGATAGCATCTCTAGCATTGTTAATGCTAGCATACAAAGTAAGTAATTTTTCTGGTTCTGAGTTAGGCGAGACTTATAACGTAACAGCTGAATTTGATAATGTAGGTGGATTAAAAGTTAGATCGCCAGTTTCTATTGGAGGAGTAAGGATAGGTGAGGTAGCAGATATTGCTCTTGATAAGTCTAGCTTTAAACCAGTTGTAACTATAAAGATAGACAAAAAATATGATAGTTTACCTAGTGATTCAGTAATTCGTATTTTAACATCAGGTTTGCTAGGTACCAATTACTTGAGTATTGAACCAGGATTTGCTGAAGATGAGTTGACTTACCTGAGAGAAGGATCTGAGTTTGAAGAGGTATATTCAGCGATCATTTTAGAAAATTTAATAGGAGAATTTTTATTTAACATAAATTCCAAAGATGATAAAAAGGATGATTAGTGAATCTGCTATATTTCAGAAGATTATTTGAGTTACGTTTTTATTGCGGACTATTATTTATTCTGGTATCTAATGTATATGCTGGGAATATATCTACTTTAACCTCAGCAGAGAAATTTATTAAAGAACTCTCAAATAGGTTGCTACAAGAACTTGATGCCAAAGAAGGAGAACTTAAGAATAATAATAAATTAGCTTATTCTATTGCAGAAAAAATAGTCTTGCCATCAATAGACGTACTTGGGATGTCTAGAAGTGTTTTAGGCAGAAAAGTTTGGAATAATATGAATTCTAAACAGCGAGAAGAATTCACTTCTAATTTTACAAAATTAATAATGAAAACTTATTCTAGATCCCTAACTGGATATAATAAAGATAAAATAAAAACCTATCCTCTTAGAAAGCGTTATGAAGGTAAGAAAAAAGTTGTTATAAAAAGTTTACTGATTCGCTCACATGGGCAAAAAATTAAATTGAAATACCGGATGATTTTGAAGAATAATAATTGGAAGATTTATGACTTTTCTGTGTCTGGTGTCAGTTTGCTGCGCAATTTTAGAACACAATTCGCCAGGGAATTATCAAATGGTTCTTTAGAAGAACTTATTGATAAAATGAAGAAAAAATAATATTGGGGATTTTATATATGGCGCAGGTAAGTATCGTGAATGAAAATATAGAATTGTCAGGTGATATAAATTTTGGCAATGTCAGGAAAATTGAAGATGAATTATTAGAATTGTTACATAAGTGCAATAAATTTGTTAATATACAGCTTGGAAATGTTACTAGCTGTGATAGTGCGTTATTAGGATTAATAATGGTGTTGTTTAATTTTGCTAATAAAAAAAATGTTACTATAAATTTTAATGATGCTCCTGAACAGCTTATTTCAATGGCTGCGTTATCCAATTTAGATACCAGCTTAAAATTAAGATAATTTTAAACTATTTAGGTAAATATGTCTGATCAAGAACTACATGATATTCTTGCTAAAAATTTTCAAGATGGTGATATAGATATCTCAAGCGATGGGAAACATTTTGATGTAAGAATAGTCAGTGAAAAATTTATAAATTTATCTTCATTAAAGCGCCAACAGATGGTTTATTCTTTTGTTAGTGAATATATTAGAAATGGTTATTTACATGCTTTAAATATTAGAGCCCTTACTGTTTCTGAATGGAAAGCTCAAAATGGATAAATTATTAGTCTCAGGTGGGAATAGACTAGATGGAGAAATATATGTTTCTGGGGCTAAAAATGCTGCTTTGCCAATCTTAGTGGCTACAATTCTTGCCGATGAACCAGTTACTTTGTCTAATGTGCCTCATTTACATGATGTTACTACTATCATGGATTTATTGTGTAGAATGGGGGTGATAATTACTATTGATGAAGAAATGCATATAGAAATAGATTCTACTAGCATTTCTAATTATTATGCTCCATACGAACTAGTTAAAACTATGCGAGCTTCAATATTAGTGTTAGGTCCCTTGCTTAGCAAATATAAAAAAGCGACTGTATCTTTGCCTGGAGGATGTGCCATTGGTACAAGGCCTGTTGACTTGCATATAGAGGCACTAAGAAAAATGGGTGCTAAGATTGATATTTCTAAAGGTTATATAAATGCAGAAATAGATGGTAGATTACAAGGAGCTGATATTCTTTTCCCCATTGTTACAGTTACAGGAACAGAAAATATAATAATGGCTGCAGTTCTTGCTGAGGGAAAAACGGTCATTAAGAATGCTGCTTTAGAACCTGAAGTAGTGGATTTGGCTAATTTTTTGAATACTATAGGGGCAAAAATTGCTGGAGCTGGGACAGACACAATAGAAATTGAAGGAGTGGATTTTCTAACAGGAGGAAAATATAGAATTCTACCGGACAGAGTGGAAGCAGGAACTTATCTTGTTGCAGCCGCGATAACTGGAGGCAGAATTAAACTCAAGAATGCAATGCCAGGAATTATGAATTCGATTTTAAATAAATTATCATCAGCCGGGGCTGATATTGTTTGTGGCGATGATTGGATTGAACTTAATATGAATGGTAGTAGACCGAAGGCTGTTGATATTGAAACTTCTCCCTATCCTGGTTTCCCAACAGATATGCAAGCACAATTATTAGCATTGAACTCTATAGCTGATGGCGAATCTACCATTAGTGAAAATGTATTTGAGAATAGGTTTATGCATGTCCAGGAAATGATGAGAATGGGCGCTAATATCAAAATTAAAGGGAACAAGGCCATTAGTAATGGGGTTTCGCAGTTATATGCAGCTCCTGTTATGGCTACTGATCTACGAGCTTCTGCAAGTTTAATTTTAGCTGCACTTGCAGCCAAGGGTACAACTCAGGTTGATAGAATATACCATGTTGATAGAGGGTATGAGAGGATTGAAGAAAAATTAGCTCAGTTAGGGGCTGATATTAAGAGAGTACACGGATAATCTAAATTGATAAATATTAATGAAATAGTAGAATATATAGAAAAATATTTAGATGTACCTATTTTTAAAGATTATTGTCATAATGGCTTACAGGTTCAAGGAAAATCTACTATATCTAATGTAGTCACTGGAGTATCTGCAAATTTTGAGCTATTGCAAAAAGCTGTAGAACTAAATGCTGATGCTGTAATAGTACATCATGGTCTTTTTTGGAATTCAGATAGTTATCAATTGATTGGTCCAAAATATAATAGGGTAAAAATATTAATAGAAAATGAAATAAATTTATTAGCTTATCATTTACCTTTGGATGCACATAAAGAAATTGGTAATAATAGCTCTCTAGGTAATTTACTTGGTGTTGAAAACGCTCGTCAGTATACTGTCTCTAATACTCCAGGAATTGTGTGGGCAGGGAATATTAACCCTATTTCAGGAATAGATTTTTCACAAAAATTAAGCAATGTTCTCCATCAAGAGCCTATTCACATTGAGTCTAATCCTGATCGGGAGATTGTAAAGATAGCTTGGTGTACTGGAGCTGGACAAGATTTTTTAGAGCAGGCTGCTGCATTTGAAATAGATGCATTTATTACCGGAGAAATTTCAGAGAGGACAGTTCATCTAGCAAAAGAGTTAAATATTGATTTTTTTGCGGCGGGGCATCATGCAACAGAAATTTTTGGGGTAAAAAATTTGGGGGAGCATTTATCTAGTAAATATAAGCTAAATCACACTTTCTGCAATATACCTAATCCTATTTAACAGTTACGACATTTTCTTTTTTTAATATAGTATAAAATGTAGTTTGTTGCCTCAGTACTAGAACTAGTAACCCTTTAGTAGAATTATTGGCAACATTTTGTAGTTCTTTCATGTTCCTAGTAGGAATGAAATTTGCTTCTATGATTATATCCTCAGGCCGTAGTCCTGCCGAATAGGCTGGTGAGGTCTCAGTAATTTTTCTTAATCGTACCCCTTGTATCAGATCATGGACGGGCGAATACTCTGTAATATTTTGCATTTTGAGCCCAGAAAGATAAGCATATTTTACAGGGTTATTCTGTTTTAGTTCGGTGATTTTTACATCAAATGAAATAGGCTGCCTATCTCTGATAGCTGTTACTTTAACTGTGCTGCCAATTCTCCTAATGGCAATCATATTTCTTACTTGGGAAGCATTTAGTATTTTCTCATTATCTATTGTTGTAATAATGTCTCCGCGCTTTAACCCAACTTTTTCGGCAGGGGAGTTTTTCTTAATTTGAGTTATTAGGGCTCCTTCTTGAAGTGGAATTTCAAACGCAGTGGATAGTTCTGGAGTAAAATCTTGGACAATGGTTCCAAGTGATGCTCTTTTAACTGAGCCATGTTTTATAATCTGAGCCATAATACTTTTAGCCATTTTAATAGGTATAGCGAAACTAACTCCAATATTTCCAGCTGGAGCCCCAGTTGGAACTAGTAAAGCGGTAGTGATTCCTATTAATTTTCCTTGCATATCTATTAGAGCGCCTCCAGAACTACCTGGATTGACAGCAGCATCAAATTGGATGAAATCGTAATATCCTGCAGCGCTAGCTATTCTAGTACGGTTTAGTGCGCTTATTACTCCAAAAGTAACAGTTTGGTTACTGCCATTTGATATCCCTAGATGAAAAGGATTTCCTATAGCTAAAATAAAGTCTCCTGGCTTTACTTGATCTGAATCTCCTATTTCTATTTTTGGTATTTTCTGAGGAGGGATTTTTATAACAGCAATATCTGTTGCTTTATCAAGACCAATTATTTTCGCTAGTATTTTATTATTATTGTGCAAAGCAACAAATATTTTTTTAGCATTTTGAACTATATGTGCGTTGGTAATTATGTATCCTTTAGGATCTATAATAACTCCACTACCATAACCTTTAAATTTTCTAGAAGGTATATTTATAGCTCCTTCTTCGCCACTGTTTGCTGTTAATGTAGGTATTTCACCGTGGGTGATAATATTAACGATAGATTTGTTAGTAGAATCAACAATAGGGGATAATGAATTTAGTGTAGGGATAGAGTGCGTTATGGTGCAATAACTTATAAATATTAAAAAATAAAAAAATTTGTTCCGCATAAAAACTCCAATTCTCTTTACATATTATAGGAAAATATCAATAAAATCTATAATGCAATATTTTGAACATTATTATGCTTTATTCATTACTGCATTAAATAAAGCAGAGGAACAAAAATATTTAAACCACTTATCCAAATTATTAAGTTTTAAATCCTTAAACCATGATGTATCTACATTTATAGTTTGTCTTATAAATGGGAATATAGCTAC
>JABSQI010000290.1 GCA_013215905.1 Legionellales bacterium
GGTAATGTTGTTATATTGGAGTCTACATCTCCAGTTGGAACAACTATTCAGGTTTCTAAATGGCTTGCAGATCTAAGGAGCGATTTAACATTTCCTCATGCTCATGGAGAAGAGTCTGATATTCGTGTGGCTTATAGCCCTGAAAGAATTTTGCCTGGCCATGCCTTAAGAGAGTTGGTAGAGAATTCCAGGATCATTGGAGGAATAACACCAAAATGTTCCAAAGCATGTGCGTCTTTTTATAATATATTTATCAAAGGAAAAATGGAACTAACAAATTCTAGTACCGCAGAAATGGTGAAGTTATCAGAGAATGCTTTTAGAGACACTAATATCGCCTTCTCCAATGAATTATCAATAATTTGTCATAAGTTAGATATAAATGTGTGGGAGCTAATACGTCTATGTAATAGTCATCCCAGAGTTAATATATTAGATCCTGGAGCAGGTGTTGGAGGACACTGTATTGCTGTAGATCCGTGGTTCATAATCGCAAAGTCACCGAAAGAGTCGAAGATTATTCGAGCTGCAAGAGATGTTAATAATGCAAAAACAAAATTTGTTACAGATGAAATAGTAAAAAGCGCAAATGAATTTAACACGAAGAAAATAGTTTGTATGGGTGTAGCGTTCAAGAAAGATGTTGACGATTTGCGTGAGAGCCCAGCAAAGAAGATAGCAGTTGACATTCGTAATTTGGGATATGAAGTAGAGGTAGTAGAGCCAAATATTGATAATTTACCTAAAGAGCTTAAGGAAATAGATTGTAATTTAGTTGATTTAAGTGCTGCTTTTGAAGATCGTGAGGATAAACTATTTGTTATTCTTGTTGCACATAAGGAGTTTATAAATATTGCTAATGAATTTAATTCTGTTAAGGCGCTAGATTTTTGTGGTATTCTTAAATAAAAAATAATCTGAAGCAGAGTTTACAAAATTATTTATTCTGCTTTAAAGTGCAAATTATTTTTGCGATACCAACATTTAAAAAATATCTATAAAAATAAATATTACATTAATTAATAATGATTTTTACCAAGCACCTCAATAATATATCTATTAACGATTTTTGCTTGTTTCTCTCTTGTAAATTTTCTAGCATATTGTAGAGCTTTATCAGAAAAATTTTGATACAAACTTGTATTTTCTTTTAAGGTTAAAAGACAATCAATAAATTTATCAACTTGGCCAACTTCAATAAATAGGCCACATTGAGCTTTAATAAGCATCTTGCTAGCGGCTCCCTCAGGTGCATATAATATTATAGGTTTTCCCATCGCCATTGATTCAATAAGTTTGGAAGGTATTACAGTTTTATTAGTTTCAATATCAGCTAAAATTACTAAACTTATATCTATAATCGAAAAATATTTTGGGATATCTTTTTGAGGAAAAGGTCCATCAACTATAACATTATGGTGTGATTTATTAATAACTGTTTCAGCAAGAGAGTCTCTATCGACCCCATCACCTATCATAAAAAATACTATATCGTCTATATGTTGTATCTTTTTAGCAATATCTAGTATACAAGGTGTATTATGAGCCATTCCCATTGTGCCAATATAACCTGCAACAAATTTATTAGAAATATTATATTTTTTTTCAAGGACGTTAGCTTTGTTGCGTTTATAAAAAAATGTATTATCACTACCAGAAATTGATAAATGAACTTTATTGCTGTTAATATTTAGATCCCTTAAATAATCATTAAACTCAGGAGAAGAAGTTAATATTAAAGAGGATTTTTTATAAATCCATTTTTCAATGAGCTTAATTACCTTTAGAATAACTGAGTTTTCTAAAATACCAACTGAGACAACAGAATCTGGCCATAAGTCACATAAAAATAAAACAAATGGTTTCCTTTTTATGATAGACAACAAACAACCTGCAATGGCAGAAAAAAACTGTGGATTACTAGATATTACTACATCAATCTTTCTATGGAACAGTCCAGCTATTAAGCCGGAAAACATAAAAGAGGTAAAGTCTATAACTCTCAATAGAAATCCTTTATTAGAATACATATAGGTTTTAACTCTTTCAACCGAAACACCATTTATAGTTTCAGTTTGATACAATTTATTTTTATATCCAGGAAAGGGTTTGCCTCTAGGAAAATTTGGACAAGAAGTAATTACAGTAACATCATTACCTAGTTTAACAAAATGCTCGGATAGTTCAGACATAATCCTAGCTCTAGCATTCATCTCAGGATAATAGTTATCTGACAATATAAGAAATTTCATAAATCATTCCCTAGATAATCATCATGATGTATACGAGTATTAAAATTATGGTACATATATGTAAAATCAATACAAGATTAGAATTGGATTGTGTTTTTTGTAATATACATTGCATTACTAACCCTAGTTTTTTCTATCCTTTTTACCAAAGATATGTTCTGATATGCTGAACATTTCCTAAGCATTTTAATAAAATTTTTCCAATACAAGATAACCCTTAGATTAAAATTTATTTTTAATGTTAAGAATCTTACAATTTCTTCATGATCTAAACCATATTTTTTTATAAAAACAGTTTCCTTGTAAGTTAATTATATTGTAAATATGGTCTAATTCCAGAATAATATTATTTCAATTTACACATATTTATAAGTTTTTTAACTATATTAGTATAATTTTCCATACTTTTAATTTTTTTTCCCCACTTGCAGAAATAATATGTTTTCCATCAGGAGTAACACAGCAACAAGCTACTGTATTGGAATGTCCCTTTAGAGTCATCATAGACGAATCCATAGAAGCAATACATCCCATGATTTTTTTAAATATTTTTATAATTATAAGTGAACGTAAATTTTGGC
>JABSQI010000291.1 GCA_013215905.1 Legionellales bacterium
AACATTCTAAATTTTGCACGAAGTTTTAGTTCATCTATATAGCCATATAAAATTTATGTTTAACCTTGTAGGTATTAAATATCTTAGAAAATGAACTTCAATATTTGGGGGCAGGCTGATTGCTTTCATATAAATTAAGGTATGCATTTAAGTTGCTAATCGCATGAATGGCGCATGAATTAGTAATATAATCGCAAATAGATTCTAGATTTTTTTGGTGTTGGGTTGATTTCCCCATTTCTTCTAAAAATATAGCAAAATCTAGTTTTGTTGATACTTTAGCTTGTGTTTCTTGGTAGATTTTACGTAGAGCATATAAGTTATCATATACGAGTGTATTTGCTTGGGATGGAAGTTCTTCTTTAAATTTTGTCCATGCTTCCTCTGAGAATTCTACTATATTTTTAACGTATTCAAAACGTCTACCACTATTGATGAAATTTGTTATAGGTGCCGGGGTAGCTACTCTTCTTTTACCCAAACTCGACATATTTAATTGTTCATGTATGTTTGAAGTAGAATTGGATATCTGACTTTTATTCAATGGCGATGAATGACTATTGCCTGCTAAAATTTCATTAACTTTGGGTTTTTGCCTAAAAAAATGTTTTATGCTGTTATAAATTGATGATATTTTGTTGGTAAATTTCCCAACAAAATTGTCCAAAGATATCAGCTTATGTTTTTTATAAAATGCTTCTTGAGCCTTTTTTGTTTTGTCATAAGAGAACTCTTCTGCTATTTTAGACTCTAATTCTTCTATTCCTGTAATGTAATTAGTAGTGTTAGGCGGGTTTGATGAATTAAAATAGTTTAATAGAGTATTTATTTCATCATCATCCAAATCTAAATCAATAATTATTTCAGCTATCTTTATGCGAAATAATTCTCTTTCCTGAAAGAAAATATTTGCTTGTTCTTGAATAGAAATATCTTTAGATTGCATTGCTAGTAAAATTGCTTTCTCATCAGATAGAGCTTTTAAAATTTCTGTTTTTGTTGGCATTATTAGTACTTAATATTTAATGTTTAATATAAATAATAGTATAAAATAAATGTAAGCCCCTAATAATACCCATCTATCTCTAAATAATTTTCGTATCTATCCTATTAATCAATTAAATTAGATAGGAGGCACTAATGTCCATGCCAGAAAATGAAAGTATTACAGATTTAGATGTATCTTCAATGAGCAGAGAAGAATACCACTTACATTCTTGGAAGGCTAGCGGTCAAAATATTTCAGAATATTGTAAAGAAAATTCTTTAGCACCATCCACATTAATGGACTGGGTAAAAACTTCTAAAGTAGCTTTACTGTATAGCCTTATCCAAACATGCATATTAAAAGATATAGATCCTAGAGCCTATCTAGTCTATGTATTAAGTCAATCTCATAAGTTGCGAAGAAAAGAAATTGATCCAGTATCAATATTTCAACAATTCATTGATAAAGCCCTATTATAACTACTCATCGTTCAGAGTGATTAATAATATTAGAAAATAAGATGCTTAATAGGAAAATAGTTGTTTTAATTAGAGCTTGCTTTATTAGTTATATCAATTTTAACTGCTTTAGTTGCAATCATAGTTGGTGTGAAGTTTTCAATTAAAAATCTTGGGGTTGGATGTTCATCTTCATAAAATCCAGATAGCATAAATCCTGCTTTACATTGACCATCAATTAAATCAGTAAGGCTGTGTCCAAAGCAAATTGCTTCTCCATTTTTTATCTTTTGTCGATAATTATTAAAATCAAGTGACTCAATATCTGAATATGGAATCGAATATTTTGGCTTTAGTAAACCTTGCTTTCCTAAAGCAGGATTTTTGTCAAATATGAATAAAATTGGATTATAGAAACTTGCAATTAATATCCCTTGAAATCGTAATACTCTGTAACATTCATGCCAGACAGGATTGACATCGGGTATATATAAATTAGAAATTGGATTAATAATATAATCAAATGAATTATTTGCTATTGCTGATAAATCTGTCATGTTGCCTTGAAGCGTTTTTATTAAAAGATTATCACGCTTAGCAACATATTGATCTTGCTTTAGTTGTTTCTCTGATATATCAAAAACGGTTACATTTGCCCCAGCAGCGGCTAAAATAGGCGCTTGCTGGCCACCAGCTGATGCAAGACATAATATATCCTTTTCTCGAATATTTTGAGGAAGCCAACTTTTCATCAATGGCTTCTTGGTAATATGAATAGACCATTTGCCATGTTTAGCAGAGCTTGTGGACTCTGTTGTAACTGGTTGTGACCATGAATTTTGTGTTATTGCTTCTTGATCCCAAAATGCAGTATTGTGCTTCCATATTTTATCATTATTATCTATCATGTTTTATTACCCTTAAATGTAAATATTCATACAATTTTTTTGCTTACATCGCATTGTAATATTTGTATATAGTTATTATATATTAATATAGAATCAACAAAGGAGTCAAAATGAAGTACGGCCCAGAAAATACAGAAATTATAGAACTACTTAATAGTATAAAAAAAGACGTTTCTAAGATAGTATTAGACATTAAAGTAAATGAAGAGGCAAGGG
>JABSQI010000292.1 GCA_013215905.1 Legionellales bacterium
TTAATTAAATAACCTTTAAGACTATAATGTGATTGCTTTATCTCAATTATTCTAAAAAAATATGCTGTGTATTTCCAGTAGTAAAATATGTTTATAAGAACTAACTCATGAATAATTATAATTAAACAAAATTTGAAGTCGGTTGTTATAACTTTTATACTTTACTTAAACATATATGAATACTTAGATATTTAAATTGAACTTTATTCACTCTTTATTGGCTGTAAAAATAATTTTAAATAAGATTATTTTTATTCAGAAAAAATGTGTTTTTATTAAGTCAGATTAAAGGGACCTAAACAGGACAGAATTTTATGTTTATTAGACCATCCGACCTAATAAACATAAAATTATATTATAATTTAAAGCTAGTACGTATAGTAATATATATCAGACGTCACCTTTTGATCCTTAATTCTAGTTTTTTTAACCTCTGATTTCAAAAAAGAAGTAAATAGTTTTTTTAAATTATTGTAATTCTCAGATTTAAATTGATCGTTATTTATCAACTCTTGCATTTCTTCTAGAGCAGACTCTATCTTAAAATAATCGTCATTCGCAATACTGTATGCAGTTCCATTAATATATATGTCTATGTCTACGTTTATGCTCATTTTATTCTTGTTTTATTATCTCTTTAAAAAAGTTTTTAATTAATATTAAACTAATCAATACTTATTTTTTTTGTCAAAGTTTGCCCATCTTTAATAAGAAATTTTATAAAATAAATCCCTTTTTCTAAACCTGAAACGTCAATAGTATTGTTATCCATATTTTTATGATTCTTTATTTCTTTACCTAGAATATTGAAAATGGTTGCCGATTTAATATCTAAATCGGTCTTGATTGTCACAATATCGCTTGCGGGTATCGGATAAATAACTACTTGATTATCTAACACAATATTCTCTATACCTAATACTGAAGCGTCTTCTATAGTAAATTCAAAATCATCAAAATAATAGGTCTTAGCTGCTGCTCCACATAATATTTGGAATTCTACTGAAGTTGTTAATGGGTCTATGAAATATTGAAACTCAAAAGGACTAGCAGTATAATTTGATGTTAGAGGGATATTATCAGATACGTAATAACTGGTTGACCCGTTTACAGTTGACTTAAAACGAACTTTAATATTGGTTGTTCCAGAGTTGATTTTTACATAACCCTTAATAGTTACTACTTTATCTGTTAAGTTATTTGTAAAAGCTTGATTTTTTAAAATAACACTATTTAAGCTCCCTGCCGCTGATACTACCATTTTGGCACTAACGTTTCCTGATCTAGATTGGCCTGTTCCGTCAGAAAAAGTTGCAGAACCACCACCGGTCTTAGACCAATTGTTATTGTAACCACATTCAAAATTAGGATTAATTACTACTTGGCTAGTACTACTATTACAACTACTACTGGTATCTAATAATGCTTCTTTTACATCTTCAATCCATATAGAATTATCTACAACGGTACTTATATTTGTATTTTTAGGGTTATAACTATTTACTGAAAAATTAGCAATGTTATAATTGGTAGTTAAAGGGCTGTCATTTCTCATATGTATCGTTTTGTTAGACATTGGACCTGAATCCCAAGCGGCAAAACTAAACCCTCTATTAATGGATTGTTCCGCGATAAATCGATGATACTCAACGCGCGAAGCATTGTCAGGACCTCCGTCAGCATAACCAGTTGTATTAGCACTCATCTCTCTTAAATCTCCTGTACTGTATTTATAACCACCAGGATTATCTGCTGAAAATTCTCCAACAAAAACTGGGATATTATTAGCAGTAGCCCAAGATGATACCGCGTCAAAGTCACTTGACAAGGTATTTTTATCACTTGTAGATCCCCAACTTTCTACATCTCTAGAGTCTGCACTAGAACTGGTAAAATTAAAGGGTTGGTAGTAGTGAAAAGTAGCAATTAGGTAATTATCACTTGAAATAATAGATGGAGCTATTTGCAAAGGTGCATTATGCGAGGTGTCACCACCTCCTGTTAGTATAATATTTCTAGTGGCATTATTTCCACCAGAACCTCTTATAATAGCTAGAAGATCCATATTTAGTGTATTCATATCGGCTTCACCCATGTGAAAATAAGGCTCATTAATAATCTCAAATAATAAATTATATGAATAATCTTTAAATCGATCAGCTATTTGAGTCCAAATAGCTCTAAATTTCTCATTATCAGCAGCTCTTTTTGCTGATGTAGGACCTGTATATTGTGATTTACCATTATCAAAGGTGTAAATGAAATCGTTTTTTAATGTTCCACCATGAAAATCAAGCGTGATAACCAATCCTTCATCCAAACCCCAACCAATAATTTCTTCTAAGCGATTTAAATAAGCAGGATCAACTACATAATCTGCTGAGGAACCCGTGTAGCTCCCTGAAGTTCCATTATTGGTAGCATATCCTGTAGTATCCCCTGTGGTATGAACCCCATAAAAATCAATTGGTATTCTCACATTGGTAAAACCCGCAGTAGCTACATCAATAAAATATTGTTGCTCGATAGCAGGAGACCAAGCACCTTCTGTGGGCGCACTTAAAACAATTCCTATATTAAGTCCTCTACCCATTTGAATGATCATATCATCTGGAGATATTTGTGCTACACTTGTTAAAAAACATATGCAACCTAAAAACGTGAGTACTTTTTTATTCATAACTTTTATCTTAATTATTTATGTTATTTTCTTTTATTTTTTTGTTGCTATAAAAAACTCCTTTTTCCTTTGGTTGATTGTACAACTCTGGAATTAAATATTTTCCTTTTTCAAATTCTGTTTTCTCCACCT
>JABSQI010000293.1 GCA_013215905.1 Legionellales bacterium
TAATAAGCAAAATCTACAGGGGTAGCATTTTGGGGCAATTTTACAATATCCCCTTCTGGAGTAAATACATATACTTCATCAGGAAATAATTCTACTTTTACACTTTCAATAAAATCCAATGAGCTAGTTGCATTTCCTTCCATCTCCGCTAACTCTTTAATCCAACCTAATGCTAAAAAAGACTGTGGATCATTTGACTGTTCCATAGATTTATACATCCAATGTGCAGCAATACCAATTTCAGCAACCTTATGCATTTCTTGTGTTCTAATTTGTACTTCTATTGGAATACCAAATGGACCAAACAATATAGTATGCAAGGATTGATAACTATTGATCTTAGGAATTGCAATATAGTCCTTGAAACCTTTACTAATAGGTTTATAAAGAGAGTGTATTATACCTAGAACTCGATAGCATAAATCTTTATTTTTTACAACTAACCTGATCCCATACATATCCATTATATCTCTAAAATTACTCCCTTTTGATAACATTTTCTTATATGTACTATATAAATGTTTTTTACGGCTAAAAATTTTAAAATCATTAATTTCATTCTTAATAAGTGATTTAACTATTGTATCTTTAATCATTTCTAACATTTCTTTATTAGCTATAGCAATCTCTTGACTTGCACTTTTTAAGGCCCTATATCTCATTGGATATAAAGCTTTAAAACATAGATCTTCTAATTCAATATATATTTTGTGAATCCCAAGTCTATTGGCAATAGGGGCATAAATTTCTAAAGTTTCCCGGGCAATTCTTTTCTGTTTTTTTATAGGTAAACTACCAAGAGTTCTAATATTATGTAATCTATCTGCAAGTTTAACTAAAATAACTCTAATATCTTTAACCATGGCCAAGATCATCTTACGAAGGTTTTCAGCCTGGGCTTCTGCTTTAGAATTAAATCTTATTTGTTTTAGTTTACTTACCCCATCAACTAGATCAGCAATCTCCTGACTAAAATTATCTACCAAAAAAGACTTACTATAGTTAGTATCCTCAAGAACATCATGTAATAAAGTAGCAATAACTGTATTTTGGTCCATGCGCATCTCTGCCAGGATAAGAGACGCTTTCACCGGATGAATGATATATGGTTCTCCCGTCATTCTATATTGATCGCGATGAGCAATCTCGGCAAAAGAATATGCTTGCTTGATCAAATATATTTGAGCTGGTTCTAAATATTTTTTTAACTCTTCTTCGAGTTCTTTAAAATAGTCCATAGCTCATAGCCGTGATACCAAGAAGACAAAATATAACTTAATAGTATAATTTTATCACTGATTATTATCATCAGAACTATCTAAATTTTCTTTAGAAAAATCCTCATTGCCATCAGATACTCCCTGTTCTTCGGGGATATTTTTGTTTTCACTTTTTTTAACTTCTAGAGAAAAGTCTTTGAGTAACACTGGCTGCATTACCGTAGGAGGGCCAGTATTCACATCATCATGTTTCAAAAGAACTTCTGGAAATTTATTTACACCATCGTTATTTACATTAGAGGTTAATGATACATTTTGTAATCCAATATTCTGATTATTATCAGGTAATACTTTATTTTCCTCTAAAACAGACATCTTACTACTATCTGGCTGCACATCATCTAGGACTTTTTCATCAACTAGACCTGCAGCTATTTCTCTAAGTGCAATAACTGAAGGTTTATCATTCTCTAAAGCAACTAAAGGCTCTAAACCCTTCATGCTAATATCACGGGCACGCTTTGCTGCAACTAATACTAACTTAAATCTATTTTCAACATGCTCTAGACAATCTTCAACTGTAATTCTCGCCATTTTTCACTCCAGCTTATCTATTATTATATTGTACAGCCTTATTATCAATCAGCCAATAGTGTTTCAATTATATTTTTATATTTAACGCGTTGGTATCTACTAGCCATTCTATGTACATTGATTATAGCTCTAAAATCCTCCACTGCTTGCTCAAAATCATCATTAACAATGATGTAGTCAAAATATGAACAATGAATAATTTGCTCTGGGACTTCTTGCATTCTTCTATTAATAATAGCTATTGGCTCCCTATCTCTTTTCTTCAGTCTGTTATTTAACTCCCCCAGAGAAGGAGGCAACAAATAAACGCTCACACAATCTAAGTCTAAATCTTTAATCTGCTTCGCCCCTTGCCAATCAATCTCCAAAATAACATCTAAGCCTTGTTCTAAAAATTTATTTAAAACATATTTTGATGTTCCATATCTATTACCAAATACCCTTGCGGATTCAATAAACTCCCCTGAATTTTCCATATCTTGAAATTTATCATTATTAATAAAAAAATAATCTACTCCGTCTTGCTCACCCCGACCGATAGGTCTTGTTGTATAAGAAACGGACACAATTAAATTATCTATCGAAGAAACCAAAGATTTAACTATTGTTGATTTTCCACACCCAGATGGGGCGGCCACTATATAAAAAGTACCTTTTTCTTTCTTCATACAATTTACTCTATATTCTGAGCCTGCTCTCTCATTTGTTCTATCAGAACTTTCATTTCAACTATAATTTTAGATACCGGTAAAATACTCATTTTTGAACCTATTGTATTAGTTTCTCTAAATACTTCTTGTAATAAAAAATCAAGCTTCCTCCCAATAGTCCCTCCTAAGACAAGGGTATCCCTAAACTCTAATATATGCTGTTTTAATCTATGTATCTCCTCAGAAATATCCATCTTATCAGCTAACAACGTTATTTCCTGCTCTAGACGATTTGCATCAAGATCTATTTTCAAATTAGCAATTTTTTTATGTAAAGCATCACGG
>JABSQI010000294.1 GCA_013215905.1 Legionellales bacterium
CAAAAAATAAACCAGAACCTTTAGTGGAGGTTTGTGGTTAAAGGGTGGAATGCCTGAACTGTTGTCAGAAGCTTGTAAGTTCCACATTTACTGCCCGTATATTCACTATGTCTGCCTTTCCAATTTAAAAAAACTGTTACTCATATTTTTATTTTCTTACAGAATCAGTATTTTTCAAGAATAAATAGACACATAGGTACATCTTCATAAAGAAAAATGACCGCTTTTGCACTGCAAAATCGATATAATAACCAGCTGAAATATCTCTCCATCTATCTCCTATCATATAGCTATTTTCCAAATCTATATCTAACGCTTCTGCGGCAGTATACAACATCCCTGCTTTAGGTTTACGACAAGCACAATTATCATGATCATCATGATAACATACATAAAATTTATTCAATGGCAATTGTTCTGCAAGATACTCATTAATCTTAATAACGTTCTCTTTAGTCTGCTTACCACGCACAACATCCGGTTGATTGGTAACTACCACCAGCATAAATCCTAATTCTTTTAATATTTCTAGAGCAGAATCAACTTTGGACAAAATAACCAGATCGTCAAGAGATTTAGGGGCAATTGGCTTACTATCTAACAAAAGTGATTTATTTATGACACCATCGCGGTCAAGAAATACTGCTTTTTTCATAATATGTAAAAATTATAACCATTTATGTCAAAATTTCAAGATATTTTATAATCCAGAGACCTTAGGTTACATTCTAATATTTCATTAACTTATTTCGTTATTAGATTTTATTTGAGTTGCTCAACTACCTATTTGATGTTTATTCAAGCAAAGTTAGGTTAAGAAACATCAATTTTATTTTCACGTAAATATCTGTTTATAAAGTATTTTTTCTGATAAATGACTCTTCCTTTATAATTTATGAAAAATTTACTAATGGGATTTTCACTATTTTCATATCAATAAGATACTCACATTATAATAATATTTTCTAACAAGCTCTAACCCCCCGCCCTTTTTTTGCTTCTTAATCATAAGTAAAGAATTTCTTAACCTTTTCGATATGCGTAATTTTACACCTAACTGTTGACTTTATTTACTTATTTGTGTATAACTTAATCTATTCAGAGCAATTTATATCATGTTGGTAATAATAAACCCTAGTCAAATACTGGTGTGATTGATAACAATTTATTCGTATCTAAATAGCCTGGAGTTATTTTTAAACCATTCTCAATATAAATTTAAATGATTAAAACATTTTTACTAAATATAATAACTACCATTTTTTTTATAAATGCATTTGCAAATACTATTGAATACATCCCCACAGATCAAGATGGGATAAATTTCAAAATTGACAAAATAGGAACAGCTAAATTAAGCTCAGAAATGGAATTTGGATATATCAGTGATAGGGCATTATATGCTTCCTTTGGCTTAGAGACGCAAATTTTTCAGTTTTCAAAAGTAGTGTTTAGTATTAATGGAAAATCTAATAATGTTGGAAATTCAGGGAATTATATATTCAAAGTTGATTTTGCTCCGATATACAACTCTATTAAAACCGATAATAAAAGAGAGATTATATATGATAAAGATAGTCAAAATAGAGATATTTACGGAGATAATTATTATTTCGATTGGTATAAAAATCTAGGGGATAGGATTTATTATACCGGAGATATTCCTTTTATTGAAACTTATATTGGCTATGAATCAACTAATCGTAAATTCTTAATTGGTAGATTAAAAAGTATAATTGGTATAGATGATACTGAAGTATTTTTCAAAGACGATGCTAAATTTTCCCCTATGGGTTATTGGTTAACAAAAGATTTATTTTCAGGAATATCATATACCTACAATAATCAATTTTTAGAAATTTCTACTAGCTTGTATTCAGGTGGGAATCCAACAAAAGGTTACTCTAACTATTTAGGAGGAATTGAAACACCAAACTTAAAAAGCAATAACACAATTAGTTATGCCGGAAGATTAAAACTTAAATATGGAGGTTTGCTAGGGAAATCAATCAGTGGGTACTTATATACTTCTTATCTTAATAACACTACTGGTTCAACATGGGACGACGCAAAAAAAGATGGAAAAAGAAATGCTTTAGCATATGCTCATGGAGCTCTTATAAAATTTGATTTTAACAATAAATATATTAACTCCGTAGACTTGTTTTTCCAATATAATCAGTTTATATCTGGATTATCAGAAAACAGCTGTCAAAATGATGGAAGCAGTAAGTTTAAAAATATAAAGCAAGCGGGATATTTTGTTGGCAGTGAGATTAAAACTATTAATAATAAAATAAGCCTGGGAATAAGTTATGAGAAAATAGATAGATTTGATTTCAACCTTTATAAAATATTCGGTTATAATATCAATAATCCCTATAAAAATTCTAAACAAAACAGTCAAATTTATCATATAAAATATCAAATAAATTCTGTATTATCGACATCTATTGCCTATCATAGAATTCATAATCCAGCTTTATTTGCTTCTGACATTCTAGACCAGACTGTAACGTCTGAATCTAAATATCTTGGTACAAGCAATAAAATAAAAGCAGTTATAACTTGTACTATCTAGTAACCTTACTATTCTAATAAAGGTGATAAGTAAATAGATAATGAGATTTTCACAATAATTCTTAAAGATATAACTGGTGGAGTAGTGCAACCATTGGAGTTAAAGTTCGATGCTGGCTATGATGTTAAGTTACGACAACGGATTGAGAAATAATTAAATAGAGTTCAATTATATAACAAATGTACTAATGCTATTATTATTTT
>JABSQI010000295.1 GCA_013215905.1 Legionellales bacterium
GAAAAGGTTTTTTAGAACATTGTTTCCTTACATAATCTAAATACAAATAGGCAATACTTATAATAGAATCTGCTGGCTTAGTTGAAGAATAGATTTTACTATCAGCTTTAGCTAGAAGATAAGGTTCTTTATAAGCCGCCCTTCCAATCATGACTCCATCTAAACAACCTTTGATCACTTCATAACTATCTAAAGAATTAATCCCACCGTTTAAAATTATTGTTAACTCAGGAAAATCTGTTTTTAATCTACGTACCTTATCGTATTCTAAAATAGGTATTTTCCTATTGTCTCTGGGACTAATACCATCCAATAAAGCTTTCCTTGCATGAATATAAAATAGTTTGCATCCGGCTGAAGACACTTCTTTAACAAAGTCATATAAAAATTCATAAGAATCATAATTATCAATGCCAAGCCGACATTTAATAGATACTGGTAATTTAAGATTGTTTGACAGAACATCTATTAATTCGCTAACCATTTCTTTTTCAAGCATTAAGCAAGCACCAAATCCACCCTTTTGGACAGCTTTACTAGGACAACCAACATTTAAATTTATTTCATCATACCCATAGTCTTGGGCAATCAAAGCAGCAGATAAAACTTCTTTAACATCCCTACCCCCTATTTGCAAAGCAATAGGATTCTCAATTGGATTAAAAGACAATAATTTTTTATGATTTCCATGGGTAATAGCAGCACTTGTTACCATTTCAGTGAATAAAAGAGTATGTTTCGATATACATCTGATCAGATAACGAAAATGTTGATCTGTATACTCCATCATAGGAGCAACAGAAATTGCTCTATTAATCTCTAACATAACTAAGATATCGGTTGAAAATGCTCAATTATAAACTGAAGTTCTTCCTGATCATAGTAGTTATTTATTGACATCTTGTAAACAATCTTAATTTTCTTATTAGAATAGTCTCCCTGAAGATCCTTATGTACATTAAAAGCAATTCCTTTAAGCCTTTTTCCTAAAAATCCTAAAACAAATGCTATATGCTTTTCACCAACTATGTAGCTATTCTCTACATAAAAATCTCCTACAAAACAGGGTTCTGGAAAAGATTGTCCCCATGGAACGTCAGAGTATATTTTTTTTCCAATATCAAATTCTAACTGATTTAAATCAAGCTCTCCATCGGTTAGCAATACATTATCTAACATATCCTGACTGATAGCATCTTTAATTTTCCTAAAAAAGGCATTTTTGAATTTATCATAGTTAACTGTATTAACAGATAATCCAGCTGCCATTGCATGACCACCAAATTTTAGAATTAAATTAGGTTCTTCTAAGGCAATTTGTTCCAAAATATCTTTTATATTAATCCCATTGATAGATCTTGCTGATCCTTTCAAAATATTTTTATCTGGGCTCATTGTAAATATTATTGTTGGTCGATTATATTTTTCTTTTATTCTACCAGCTAAAATCCCAATCACTCCCTCATGCCATTTAGGATTGTATAGACAAATTGACTCGGACATTTGCTCCAAATTAAGATGCATTTGCTCCAAGATATCAAGAGCATTTTTCTTCATATCTTGTTCAATCATTTTTCTTTGTTCATTTAAATTATTTAATATTGCCGCATATGATTTGGCCTCATTAGCATCTGTCGATATTAAACATTTAATACCAATGCTCATATCATCAAGCCTACCTGCAGCATTAATTCTAGGCGCTAAAGCAAACCCAAAATCACTTGCAACTAAATTAGCCGGGGTTCTTCCAGAGATTTCACATAGTGCATTTACTCCAGGAGAACACTTTCCTTTTCTAATATTATCTAAACCAATCTGCACTAAAGCCCTATTATTATGATCTAAAGGAACAACATCAGCTACTGTTCCAAGAGCCACTAAATCTAAATATTTAGCCATATTTATTTTATTAATGTTATTTTTCGTAAAGTAATTTTCCTTATTTAATTTAGCTCTTAAACAACACAATACATAAAAAACAACACCAACACCTGCAAGATTCTTACTAGGAAAATTACATCCTGGTTGATTTGGATTAACTATCACATCTGCTCTAGGTAAACTAGAATCAGGTAAATGATGATCAGTAATTAAAACCTGGATCCCTAAAGATTTTGCATAATCCACTCCATCAATACTTGTTATACCGTTATCAACGGTAATTATTAATTCAGGATTGAACTGCTTAGCATAATTGACTATATCTCTTGTCAACCCATACCCATCCCTCATCCTATTTGGAATAAGGTAATTTATATTAGAGTAATTGCAGTCTTGAAAAAAATTTAAGCAAAGTGCAGTGCTAGTTGCGCCATCAGCATCATAATCTCCAATTATCAAAATCGATTTTCCATCTACCATTGCTAAATATAGTAAGTTAGCGGCATCTTCAATCATTAATAATTTATGATAAGATAATAGGTGATGTTTATCATGAGTGATCTCTGTAACATCCTTTATCCCTCTTGCCAAAAATATTTTCTGCATAATTGGATGTAAAGAATATAAATTATGTTCAATTTCAGGATAAGTTCTAGTAATCATAATATTCAAAATTATTCTACTAATATTTTTTTTAGATTATTTAGAGCAGTATCTACCCTATCATTATCTTGAATTAAACTAAATCTAACATATTCATCTCCAAGTTCACCAAAAGCTCTACCTGGAGTAACTGATATACTTGCTTTTTCTAGTAATAATTCAGAAAATTCAAATGAACTGAGATGCCTATACTTAGAAGGAATTTTCGCCCAAACAAACATAGTAGCTTTAGGA
>JABSQI010000296.1 GCA_013215905.1 Legionellales bacterium
CAATCAAAACTTGGTATTATGTTGCAGGTTTAGCATCATATTGCATCATGGGTTTTATAGTTATCTTTTCTATTAGGAGCTATTTTTATAAGATACAAATAAATTCGATTCAACTATATTTAATATAGTTTACGGCCAATAATTATGCCTAAATAAACGGCTATTACACAAAATAAATTAGATAATACAAGATATGATGCCCCAACATACCATTGTTTTCTTTCTAATAATAGCAAGAGCTCTAGGGCAAAAGCTGAGAAAGTTGTTAACCCTCCTAAAAAACCAACGGTTATTCCAGCCTGGAGAAATAATGGTACTGTTAATTTGTGAGAGAAATAGTGAATAAAAAAACCAATTAATAAACATCCCAAGATGTTTACGATAAAAGTGCTAAGAGGAAAATTATTATATAAGGTTCCTACCCAATTATTTATGCATAATCTTGTGCAAGCCCCAAGTGCAGCTCCTATAGACACAAAAATATAAAAATATAACATATTATCGCTAGATGTATTTTATGAAAAATTTATTTTTTAAAAACAGTTTCTTAGATTTAATATGGCTTTATTTTCTAATTGTCGGATACGCTCTGCGGAGACATTATATTCTTTTGCTAGATCTTGAAGAGTTGATTTATTTTCATCTAACCATCGTTTTTGAATTATTTCTTGGCTTCTTATATCAAGTTTGCTAAATGCTAACTTTAATTTTTGTTTATTGTTTTTTTCTAATTGGTTAGCTTCTAGTACTGCAGAAGGATCTGGTGAATCACTGGTTAAGTAATTAGCTGGGCTATAATTGATATCTTGTGGTTCAGAATCATCTTGAGAATTTTCAAATGATGCATCTGATGCATTTAGACGTTGTTCCATTAGAATAACTTCTTCTGGTTTTACCCCTAAATCATTTGCAACGGCTTGAATTTCTTCTTTGGTAAACCATCCTAGCCTTTTTTTCATAGAACGAAGGTTAAAAAATAGTTTGCGCTGGGCTTTAGTGGTAGCAACTTTAACAATTTTCCAATTTTTAATCACAAATTCATGTATTTCCGATTTAATCCAATGAACGGCAAATGAAACTAGCCTTACTCCTTTATCAGGATCAAACCTTTTAACAGCTTTCATTAGACCGATATTCCCTTCTTGAATTAAGTCTGATAAAGCTAAACCGTAGCCAGAATACCCCTGGGCTATTCTAACAACATATCTGAGATGGGATAAAACTAGTTTTTTAGCTGCCTCTAAGTCATTGTTATTTATAAGGCTTTTAGCAAGATTGCGTTCTTCTTGAGCAGATAATAATGGAATGCTATAAGCATATTTAACATAATCATCTAGACTCCCTACACTAGCAGGAAGACAATTGTGCGATAATATTCTGATATTATTACTCATATGTATATTTTAACATAAAAATCTCTTTAAAATCTACTTTGCTACTAGGTGTTAGGAAGGAATATAGCCCCATTATCCAAGGCAATATCATAGCAATTACAGTTGAAGCTAGGCACTTATACTCACCATCATAGAGATATAAATGCTGCTGTGAATATAAAGAAACTAGGTATATTGAAGTTAAAGGCAGAATGGCTGTCCGTCTCTTCCAACAGAGGCTTGCGTAAGACTGACTACTTGTCAGCTGTAGCCTAAGAAATTGGAAGCTTAGTCATTTATGACGGTGAGTAGTCACAAAATTCAGGCTTGGTTATTTCTATCTAATAAATTAATTTTAGTATTTGCTAGTTGTATATTTTGCTGGTGCTTTGTTCTAATAGTTAAATTTTGAATATACGATGTATAGTTAGTTGCGATCTTCTGGGCTAACTTGTAATGATTCATGGCTTTGTTAGGATATTTATTGAGATCATATGCTTGAGCTAGCAGATAATGTGATCTTGCTGTTAAATGGTGGTTATCTCCAAATGCTTTTTTCGTTAGTTCTAAGCTCTTAGTAAAGTGTTCGATAGATAGATTTCTGTTTGTTTTACTTATTATAGGCCATGGGGATGAGGGAGGCATACAGGTATTTGCAAGAATAGCATTTAACCGTTCTTTATAGTGTTTACTTTGAATTCTAAGTGCGGTTCTTCTTAACTTAAGTGAAGTTTCATAATTACCAAGAGTTTCTTCAACCAATCCAAGACCGTTTAATGCGCTTGCTAATCTAATGTGTTCTGGATCTTGATAGTGAAATTTTTTAATTGCTATTGTCCTTTCAAATAATTTTTTAGCAGTTTGATAATGACCTAGAATATATTCTACTCTACTAAGATTATTCAAAGTGTAGGATAGGGTAATATGGTTTGGATCACTATAGTGTTCTTCTTTTATAGCGAGAGATTTTTTATACATTTCTCTTGCATATTCAAAATTTCCTAAATAGTACTCGGTTAGCCCAACATGATTATACATGTCAGCTAATTCAATATGTGTTGGGTCTTTATAGAAATCTTGTTTTATTTGAAGAGCTTTCCTAGATAATACATTTGCTTTTTCTAGTTTTCCAAGCCTACAGTAAGCAAAGGAAATATTTGCAAAAAGCCCTGCTAATGATATATGTGATTCCGTTTTATATATATTTTGTTTGTTCTATTTTTTTGTTATTTTAATTTTTGTTGATTTGAAATGTTAATATAGATTGCAATGTAGTTTGTTTGTGAGGGGTGTCTGTTTAGGCGGTGCGAGGTGTGACGTGTCGAAGTGTTAGGTGCGCGAATGCGAGCGTGGAAGCTGAGCCCGAAGGGCGAAGGCGTGAGTCTTGCGAAGCGAGCGT
>JABSQI010000297.1 GCA_013215905.1 Legionellales bacterium
AAGAAGAAGAAGAAAGAAAAGTGTGAAGATGCATTTAATATAGGTACTTATTTAATGGCATTAAGATCTGCTTACCCAGGCGTAACTGATTATAAACAACAAGTAGAATTACTTGAATCAGAATTTGGTATTATAACTACTGAAAATCAATTGTATTTACTAGAAGAACCTACAATTGAAGAAGATGAAATGGATTATTGTTTAAGATATAAAAATGCAGGATTATGAATGAAAGAAAATTTAAAGTTGGTGATAAAGTAGAATTTATTACATGGTGTAGCGATAGGTGTTTAAAAGGAGATAAAGGTGTGGTTATTAACGCCACAAACTATGATGTAAAAGTACAATTAGATAAAAACGATTATAGAAGTGATAATTTGGGATATGTGTATTTAAAATTACAAAAAGATAATTTTACTGAACTTAATTACGAAATATATTAACTATGAAAGTACTAATAGACATACCTTTAATGAACAGTTATAAGCTAACTCCAAACTTATATGTAATGTTATTCTTTAAATACTTTAAACACCCTTCAATAATGTCACCAGATACTAAAGTTAGTTTAATTAAACTAGGTTTCATGGATGAAGCATGTAATTTAACTAGTAAGTGTAATGCTTTATTCAAGAAAGATTTAGCTTCATTAAAAGATGAAGAGATTAAAGTATTCTTATTAGAACTTAGAAAGTTATTTCCTAAAGGTGTTAAAATAGCAAATTCACCTGTAAGAAGTGCTGTGGGTATGGCTACTGTCCGTAAGTTAAAAAGAGTAGTTAAAGAATATGGGTTTGATGAAGAGTTAATTATTAATGCAACTAAAGCATATGTAGCTGCTAAGAAGAAAGATAATTATGGTTATATGATGAAGTTTAGTAACTTTATTGATAAGCAGAATGTTGGATCTGAATTAGCTACTTATTGCTTTATGATACTTGATGGGGATGATAAAATAAAAACAGATGGAAGAATTGAAAGAACGTTATAATGGTTTTAAGTTTGATGGTTTTGTATCAATGGAAGATACAATACAAGAAGCTAAAGATTATGTTAAAGAAGCAAGAAGTGGTAATAGGGTTGTATTCCCTACTAAGTTTGAAAGATATAATAGACAGCTTATGGGTGGTTGGCAACCTGGTAAAATGTATGTTTATGGTGGTAGGCCGGGGAGTGGTAAATCACAATTAACTAATCAAATGTTATTTGATGTATTAGATTTAGCTAAAGGTAAAGGTAAAAAGATGATAGTATTCTATCATAGTTATGAGATGCCGGGATACCAACAACTTATGAGAATAGCATCAGGTGATTTAAAAACATCTGTATATGATTTAATAAAAGAATCTGCAGATAATGCAATACTTAATCAATTTAATGAAACATTAGATAAATTTAAAAATTACCCTATTCATTTTTATAATATACCTGAAACAATAATCAAATTTAAAAACTTAATAACTCAATTTTGTGAAAATAATCCTGATATAACACTTATAAATGTAATAGATCATAGTAGGTTATTTAAAGGTGGTAATGCCGACGAGATGAGAAGACTTGCTGACATAACTAAAACACTAATGGAAGTACAAGCTAAATATCAAACTATATCAATCTTATTATCACAATTAAATCGTAATATAGAATCTAATGAAAGAGCTAATACTCAATACCAACCACTATTAAGTGATTTGTTTGGTAGTGATGCTATAGGTCAAGATGCTCATGTTGTAACAATAATTAATCAACCTTATAATAATTATGGTATAGAAGAAACATATTGTGGTGAACAACCTAAAGGTTTAATGGCATTGCATATATCTAAGAATAGAGAGGGTGAGTTAGGTATGGTTCCATTACAGACCCACTATCCCAGCTTTAAATTAACAGAACGTAAAAAAGAATAATATGGGAGCTTTTAATAAATATGTTATAAGAACTAATAAAAAACACTTAAAAGGAATGGTTGAGTTTGATACTGATTATTTTTATTATACCCAACCAGATAACACGCATGAAGGTTTTCAAGCTAAAGTGAAAGGTGCTGATAATTTAAAAGTCAAGTATCAATGTCGCGTTATTTGTGACGCTATCAGAGAATTAGAAAAATTATTAATATGACACAACAAGAACTAAATAAATTAGTAGGTAAAGAACTTACTAAGCATGAATATAAACTAGATAAAACTATATTTGGAGGTTATGTTTATTTCTTTAAGAAAGAATTACTACAAGATCATTATATGTATGTACTAGATAAATCTACATTATATGTAATAAAACATAATCCTGATAACTATAATGATTCAATTACAGAAACTGGTAAGTTTCCAGATAGTTTTAAGTTTAAGTTTGATGATGCTATGTCTAGTGGTTTAATAGAAGAAGTTAAACCTTTAATTGAAATTAAAGAACTACCTAAAGATTGGGATGTAGAAGCTTGGAAGAAGTTTGGTTTAGGTGAAGAAGAATATAATAGAAGAAAACTATCTAGAGAAGATTATGTATTAACTATATATAAAGACATGATAGAATATCATACTAATTGTATGAAAGGACATGCCTTACAGATAGACATTTTAAAAGGTTTAACTGATATCAAAGCTGAATTAAAAAGTAGATAACTATGAAAAATAGAACAAAAAGAATATGGCTAGGTATGTTTTCAATTATTTTATTTATTGTAGGTATACTTACTATATCTTTAGTAGATATTAAAATAACAGTAGGTATACTTTTTCTTGTAACTTCTCAAAATATAAGTAATATG
>JABSQI010000298.1 GCA_013215905.1 Legionellales bacterium
TTTTTAGGTGCTATTTCATCATGATTAGTATCATCACTCCATGATGAAGATAACCCTAATTTAAAGTCTCTATTTATTATATTCAATGCTGTATTGAAATCTATATTATATTTATCTACTATGTACGTAAAACAATTGTGTGAATTACCATTAAAATCATGATAAATAAGCGCATCGTGCTCATTTAAAAATATTTTACATGTAGGATTATTATCTTCTCTAAGTTCAGACTTAAAAAATTTACCTGCTTCTTTAAAGGGTAAACAATAAGTTCTAAATATATCGTACTCATTAGTGAGTTTCATTATATTATTTACTGTTAAGCTTTCTCTTATTATTATACCCATAATTTAATTTTTACAATATTTCTTATGTCCTTCTTTTGTGTTCTTATTGTTTATCATTTTTTTACCACATTTGGTACATGTATAAACTAATGAACTTTTTGTTTTTCCTATTTCCATAATTTTTAAGATTAAAAAACCCCGACTATGTAGATAGCCAGGGTTAATTAAGTTATGAACTTGTATTAAAATACTTCTTCTTCTGATTCAGTAGTTACATCTACATCTGCAGATACAGTAGTTGCTGAAGGTACGTATACTTTAAATTCCCAATCGTCTTGGAAATCAGCTTTAAAACCATATTCTCCATTAGCTGCTGCATCCCAAGCTGTATAGTTAGGATTCTCAGACCATGTTTTCTCAAAGAATTTATTAAAGATATTTTGGTAAGTACCTGTTTCAGTTACTTTAGCACCAAATAATAATCTTACAGTGTTATCTTTATAAGCACCTAAGAATATATCTCTAAGTTCTGTAATGTTACCTTTAACAATAGCTTCCATTGTATCTAGTTGACACTCATCGTATTCTTTATTCTTAGTGTCATATTTAACATTTAAGAATGCTTGTAATAATTTATGTAAATCCTCTTCTCCGTGGTAAGCTTGTCTAGCACCGTCTTGTAAGAACCACTCTAAGTTCTCTTCAATAGTCATAGCCCAACCAGTTTTACCATATTTGTTAATCCATTGTGGTTTACCAGCTTTAGATTCTCTAAGCTTATTCTCTAACCATAAAGACATTTTAGTAATACCACCTTCTTGTGGTTGTACCCAAAAGTCAATTCTTACTCTACCATCTTCACCTACATATTGAGGTTCTGTTTTTAAAGTAACCCCAATTGCGTCTAACTCTTTAATGTTAGGGTTGATTGCTACTACTTTACATTTACTAAGTCCTGTGTAAATTAATTTTTCTCTACCTGTTTTTTCTGCAGAGTTGTTTCCTGTTATTGCCATATATCTATTTTTATATTACGTGTTTAAAAAGGAGGTACTAGTTTAGTACCCCCTTGATCTATTAAATTAAACTAATTATGAAAGTTTAAAGTTATGAAATTATTTCTGGTTCACCAAATGTATCTACTACTGTTTCTGTTTCTTTTTCTGCCGGCGGTATAGTATCTTCATCATCTCCATCAGGTGATGTTGTAGTCGAAGCTGTCATTATATTAAATCCATCAACCTTATCTGAAGTAATTTCAAAGTGATTACCAAAAGTATCTAGTTTATTAACCATACCTGTAGTGTTAATCATATTAAGTTTACTTACAATAGTGTTTCTTTGCTCGTCAGCACTTACAGCTTTGATAATTAATCTACCATCGTCGTGAATACCTATTGCTAAGTCAGCACTTTGTCCTTTAGTAATACCTAACAATTCTCTTGCTGCATTACTCATTTTATAACCGTTCTTTAACTTTCTTAAGTTAGCAGTTAATTCATTTTGACGTACTCTAGGTACATCGAATAATTTTATACTCATTCTTCTTCTTTATTTATTTATTAATCAATATATATTTTATCCCAAAAGGTTTTAATAGTGCCATCTTTTTGTTTTTCGGAGATGACTATTTTACCTTCTAGATGACTACATCTACCACCTGCAACATTCTGACTATTCTCAGTATCAAAGTTTAATATACCTTGATTACCTTCTCTAGAAAGCATTGCTACAGCGTCTACATTAGCACAATAAATGTATTTGACCTTACCGGTTAGATTTATATCCATAGCTTCAACTGCATCACCTTTATCTGTAGCTACGAATTTATCCTTAACGTGGGCTAGTAAAATGATATGATCTGCTAATTCACTGATTTGGTCAAACCAATTTTGCATTACTTCTCTTGAGTATCTGTAACCAAAACCTTGACCCATTTCATGTACAGTTTGAAATTCATTATCTTTCATACTGAATTTACCCTTTGTAGGATTTCGTTCATCTTTCAGATTCCATTTCTTACCTTGAGGTTTATTCATGTAGTTTAACGTACCTGATAATTCTGACCATTCATCCCATTTAGTTACTGTATCTACAACTAAATACTTATAAGGTTTTTTACCATCCTTAATAGTTTTCTCTTTAATTGAATTAAATAACTCTTGTAATTGAGAAGGTCGTTTAATCTCTATTACATTAGCTTCTACATAATCAGCACCATGAGGTTCTTGCTCTATTAACAAACTATTTTCTAATTGAGCTGTTATAGCCGTCTTCCCTTGCTTTGGGCGCGAATATAAAAGTAACATATGTGGTGACTTACTCACTGGTTTTCGTTTTTTTGTTGGTAATTCCATATTTATTTATTTATATTTTGTATTACTTCTCTAAGTTTCTTCCAACCATCTTTATCTATAAGATCTTCAACTTTTAGATCTTGATATTTACTTATCATATTAGTTATATTTTGAGAAGTTAC
>JABSQI010000299.1 GCA_013215905.1 Legionellales bacterium
CAGCAAGACATCTGCTTTGCCTACAATACTTTGTGCAGATTTCATGTCAATAGCACGGCGTATACCGCTCCAGAATATGAGTTTGTTTGGAGATTTAGTACATGGTGCTTGGAGTATGATAAAAAGCACATGCAAGTTTCAGCGTCTAGACATTGTGTTCGACAGTTATATAGAACAATCAACAAAAGAAGGAGAACGGATGAGTCGATATTTAGGTGAACCTCTGGGTGAAACAACAAAAATTCCTGTTCAAGTTGACAGATTTTGGGCTTCTCCTAAAAACAAGGAGATGTTTCAATCTTTATGTCACAGTTATTTATCTAAGAAAGCAGAACAGGAAAAAGTAAATATTGTGCTAAGTGGATATGTTCGTAGCACAAATGATCTAGTGTCCTGTTTGGATTATTTACCTGATGGTGGTTACATGGAGAAATTGGATCTAAATTCTTATATAGAAGAGGCAGACATGCGAATTGTACCCCATATTAATGAAGCCATCAAATGCAAATTTACAAGAATTGTTTTAATCAGTAATGATTCAGATGTTGTATGCCTAATAAATTACTACATGTCACGTTTTCAACAAAATGGTTTAACAGAGATGTGGATTATGTACGGAACTGGAACAAACACCCGTTTTCTACCAATGCATACAATGTATGTCAAAATAGGAAGCACCATGAGTTCAGTGGTAATAAAAGCACATATTTTAACTGGGAGTGATGGTACAAGTAAGGTTGGAACAAAGGCTGCAGCACTGAAGGCAAAACCGGATGAATATCTCATGGAATTTGGTGAAGCTGAAGAAATGACTTATGACTCATTTAGGAAAGCAGAGATTTATCTTGTTAAAGTTCTACATTCTTCTTCATCTTGTGAAACATTCGATGAATTGCGATTTGATATGTATGTTAATAAGAAGACATCACTTGCTGACCTTCCACCGACTTCGAGTTCAATTCAAGGCCATCTTCAACGCTGTTATTTTGTGATTCGCCAGTGCCTTTCATTATTAGATGGAAACTTTGAAAAAGAACCTAACGACTATGGTTGGGAGCTAAATGATGGAGTGATGTTACCTTGTAAATGCCTACTGCCAATGCCTGAACATTTTACAGCTAGGTGTACTTGCAAAAACAAGAAGTGTACTGGACGTTGCAAGTGCAAGGGAAATGTGACAGCCTGCACAGAGTTTTGTCAATGCAGGAGTTCATGCAACACTGGCAACTAATATAGATTCTATGCATTTAGATTTTGTTTATTTGTTGTTTTTATCATATACGCACTTCTCGTTTTGTTTGTTATCGCTAACCATATGACATATCACAATAAATGAGCACGTATTATAACACAACATACACTCTTATAAGAAAGAGTAAAATGGAGGTAATAATTAATGAAATGGTGATGAAGTAGTGATGCAAATATTATATTCTGTTGATTACTTTGGTATATTTTTCTTCTACCCAATAAACTGTAAGTACTAGCGGCTTGAGTAAGTTATAGCAATAGCAAGTACGTACGCTCAAGTTAGTCAATGTTTCCTTTTCATCTAAAGCGTACGGTTTTCACTTAACCACCCCTCCCTCCCATCCTAGCGTACGTACCTTATTGATGGTCCCTTTAATCAAATGGACATCAATTTTCGTTTCTTAACTGAACACTGTTGGTTATTAATTTATACTGATAAAAACACATCTTATTTATCCTTTGACTACAATTAAATAAATTATTTTGAATATTTTTATTTATTTATTTCCTCCTGAAATAAATTGTGGAATAGTAGATCCTACAGGGGAAGTTAACACACTAAAAAAGATAGTACAAATTAGGCCACATTAATGTCCTAGTTCCATCATAGAATATAAAGCTATCCTATGGTTTCACTCACACTAGGACTTTTCTTTGGCGAGTATGGCGACTATGGTGGCAGCGGTATCACTTGAAATTAAATTCATGTAATGAGGATACCTTGCCACAAATCAACCTCTACCTCCACGTGGGGGTCGCTGGATACTACCTAAGAAGCAACGATACCGTAAAGGTGAACACTATTTTTTCAATAGCTTCGTTCTTGTAAAACAAGTATATTAGGATGCACACTTAGGTAGTAACTAACGGGGCTCTGATGACACAAATAACATTGTATGCTCAGCAATATTAAAAATACCAAATGCAACAAGGATCCATTACTAGAGAAAAATGTGCGTAGATGCGTTTTCCGTTGAGATAACAAGCTTGTGGATTTTAAAGAAGATGATTTTGTGTTTTGGATTCCATTTTTGGCCTATTTTCTGCCCGTTTTTTACTCTTGGAGGCCCCTATAGCTTAACTGTGGTTGAAAATATGCTTCTAACTGACTCTTTTAGGTAGCAAACCAGTTTTACTATCCAACTATGCAAATTGGGTACTTTAATATCCCATTTGGCTTCATAATCAATGATTTTGTGTTTTGGACCCCCTTTTGGGCCCATTTTTGTCTCTTTTTTGGCCCTTAGAACCCCTAGAGTGTAACTGTGGTAAACAATATGCTTCTGGCTGACTTTTTTTAGATAGAAAACCAGTTTTACTATCCAACTATGAAATTTGAGCACTTGAAAATCGCATTTGGCTTCATAATCAACGATTTTGTGTTTTGGACCCCTTTTGGGCCTATTTTATGGCTATTTTTTACCCATAAGAAGCCCCAAGAGTTAAACATTGGTAAAAAAAATGAATCTGGCAGACTCTTTTAGGTAGCAAACCACTTTTTCTA
>JABSQI010000003.1 GCA_013215905.1 Legionellales bacterium
TTTGGGTAGTAAATTTTTACGAAATGGTGGATCCACAAAAATAATATCAAAAGGGTAATCGAATAGTTTCGAAGTACTTGGTATTGTAGTATTAATTATTTGCATTGCATTGCTGTTAAATTTTTTAATATTTTCCCTTAAGCATCGAATAGCTTTTGAATTTTGTTCTACAGATACAACTTTTTTTGCTCCTCTGGATAATGCTTCTATTCCTAGTATTCCTGAACCAGCAAATAAATCTAGACACGTTGCATCTCTTATGTCAGGATTTAACCAATTGAATAAAGTTTCCCTAGTTCTATCTGAAGTAGGGCGAATGTCAAGATTGTTAGGAAAAACAATTTTTCTTCCTCTCCATACACCTGATATAACTCTGAGTGAACCTGAATTATATTTGGTTGTATGTTTTGTGCTCATAAATTACAATTTGTATGAATATGGTTTTAGTGAATTAGCCATGTAAAATGTTATAATATCACAAAATACGATAGATGAAGGTGTTTTCAAAATAGTAACAACATGATTTTTAACTTATTTAAAGAGAAAAGCGCAGCTGGTAAAATAGGATATTTTACTAAAATAAAAAATAGCTTAAAAAAAACCAGGGAGGCATTTCTTCCTAATAATAAAATATTGACTGATAGTGATTTATCTCTTGATGATGTATTTGTTGATGTAGAGAATAGGTTATTAATGGCTGATGTTGGTATTGATGTTACCGATATGGTTATTAATCTATTACGAGAGAAAGTATCTTCTCATAAAGAGTGTAATATTGAATTAATTCGTCTTTCTATAAAAGAGATCCTCAAAAATATCTTAAATCCTTGTGAAAAACCTTTGGTGATAGAGCAATCTGAACCTTATGTAATTTTATTTATCGGGATCAATGGGGCTGGGAAGACAACAACTATCGGTAAAATTGCCCATCTTTTACAACAGCAAGGAGATAGTTGTTTGATAGCAGCTGGTGATACATTTAGAGCAGCAGCAACTGAGCAAGTAGCCGTTTGGGGGGAAAGGAATGGGATCCCTGTAATTTCACAATCTCATGGAGCTGATTCTGCTTCTGTTATTCATGATGCTATTACTGCCGCTAAAGCGCGCAATATTAAAGTTGTCCTAGCTGATACAGCTGGAAGATTGCATACACAGCAAAATTTGATGAGTGAATTATCAAAAATAAAAAGAGTTATTAAAAAATGCCACAATTCTGCTCCACATGAAATTATGCTTGTTGTTGATGCATCTATTGGACAAAATTCATTAAAGCAGGCGGAAATATTTCATAAGGAAATAGGTTTAACTGGAATTACTGTCACAAAACTAGATGGTACTGCTAAAGGAGGAATAATAGTAAAGATTGCTCATGATTTAAAAATTCCAATTAGGTATATAGGAACAGGTGAAAGTATCAGTGATTTATGCGCATTTAATGCTGATACTTTTATTAATGCTTTAGTTGATTAATCAATACATTGTCTAAAGAACCATTTGTTAACATTATGTAGTTTGTATTTATAACAGTGCAAATATTCAATTACCAAGTGAGTCCTCTAATAGATCTGAATTTAACTATATTTGCTATTGTGTTATGTATGTACATCAAAATTTACAATTAAATATAACACTTTGAAAAATGTTATGGAATTGCACAAATTTCTAATTTATCCATGGCATTAAATGAATATGTGTCATATACTTTATTAGGCTAAGAGGTATTTATGGCTAATTTTAAGGAAGATACTCATTGGAGGGATTCAGCAAGAGTGCCTAGATTTTTTGTCGTTGATGCAAGGGCTGCTTTCCCACTAACTCTATTCATCTTACATATTAGTTTATGGACATTTATGATTGCTGCTTTTTTCATGATATTTTTTTCTACCATTGAACGATTTGGCTTTACTGTGCAGATATTTTTTAGATGGTTTAAATCATTTCTAGCAGGCCCACATAAGACGTCTTCTCCTTGGTGGAAAGAGTAGTTATGACGATCAGTGACGCCATTACAAAAATAATTAATGATATGCAAATAGGATTTATTTTGAATGATAAGCCTATAAGTGGAAAAGAAGCTTTATCAGATAAAGGTCTTTTGCCAGCTTTAGCTCGTAGAGCAGATCAGATGTTGACTCTCTGTGTTGGATATGGGATCGGTATATCATTTGATGAGGCAGATAACTCTATACTAGGTGTAAGGGTTATTTTTGATAATGTTACTCCTGAATCACTAAGGCTATTATGCATCTTGGATGTAATTATGGACATTGTAGATTATAGCGAGGATAAGGAAAAAGTTCCTTTAGACGAATTACTATATGATTGATAAATTACAAAATCCTTTAGAATCCCAAAATAAAACTTCTGAGAGTACTTCTGATAATAGTGTGCCAGAAAAAAAGCTTGTAGATTGGGAGTCGGATCAGCAAGATGAAGTAGTTTTGCAAGATGAAAAAAAACCAGATGATGCAAGTAAATTAGAGAAAAATAAATCTGATAAGCTTAGTACTGAAAAACAAAATAAGAAAACATTAGAAGAGAATAATGAAGATAAAAAAGTCAAAGACACAGATAGTGATGATACTGATGAGGAAAAAGAAGCATGGGATTTAAATCCTAGTAGTTTTCAAGATGAAGAGCAGATTCATATGAGTTTAAAACAAGAATTACTCTATATACGTCAATCCTGTAATGTCATGATAGAAAAAAATATTGCTAGCAATGATTCTAAGGAGGCTATCAAAGTTATTGATTCACTGATTAAAACACTAGAGGCCCCTTTAGCAGAAAAAGAGGAATAATAGTTATGGATAATATGAAGCTGGAACAAAATTTTGCTAAAAATAATGACATTATCAGTGCATTTGATAAAGCAATTACTAATCATGTGTGGAATAAGCATGCTCTATTAAAAAAATATAAAGATAAATTACAGTATCTTAAAGATACATTTGTTAAAGAAATTGATATAGAAAACTATATGGCAAATGAGAATGGTTATAGAGATAAAAAAGAAATAAATAGGACTGGACAATTAAAAGTTTTTATTTCTTTGTATAATCCTGATGGTGGAGATTTAGATAAATGGTCACAAATAATTCATGGTATTGTCGAGAATGTAATTAGCAGACCTGTGTATAGAGTTGAAGATGATATAAAGTCTGCTATAACTTCACAAAATAAGCAAGAAAATGAAGGTTATGTAATTGTTTATGTTAATAATATTGACCTAATAGATAATTCTAAATCTAATGAGTCTCAGGATAGTTTAGGAAATGAATTATCTTTTTTGCGTAAGAACTGTATTAAAAAAGATAATATTGTTGAATTTGTATATGACTCTCAACACTATGTAATTAAAGAAAAAAAGCTCATTCCTATTGAGATGATTTAAAAAAACACATTTTAATAAAATAAAATTATCTTTTCAAGATACTCTAAAAATTGGTCTATACTTTTATCAATAAATCTAAAGTATTTCTGAATTTTACATGGCAGCTCCACAGCAACAACAACAATCTGATTCATCATATGATTTAGCGTATATTGCAGTATTCTTATTCGCAGTTGGATACGGTGTATGGTATTTTTATCATGACCAAATTGTATATTATGTTTTTAAACTTAAGCTTTTTGAAGCCCATTTAGTTGATCTTGTTACAGATGATTTGGATTATGATATGGTCTTATTAGAATCTTTAGAACCGTCTTCTGTTACTATAAATGGAATGTTGGAGCTAGCTAGAGAGGTTGGAAGATACTTTAGGTACCCTGTTATTTTAGTATTATCTTTGCTAGCGGTATTGTTATATTTTAAAAGTGCATCAAATAAATTCAAAACAAAATATTCAATGAACAGTTTAGCAGTAGCAGAAAAAGTAAATTGGCCTCAAATTACACCAATTTTGCATTTAAACCTTGTTGAGCAACCTATTATGGAGGGGCCATGGTCAATGGCTCTTGCTCCAATGGAATTTGCTAAGAAATATAAGATAATAGAAGTTACTATGCCAGAAAATGTAGGATCTAGAAAAGAAATTCCTAGTGTTAAACTTATTCGTAATAAAGCACGTACAGTATTTGTTGAGCAACTAGGGGGAGTGTGGACGGATGTTGATAGTATTCCAATCTATGCAAAAGCACTATTTGGTATATTTTCGGCAAGAATCAATAGAGATAGAGGGGACGCTGATAGGTTAATAAAACAACTTGCTGCTTCAGCTAATTCTAGAAAATTGAATTATTCAGGGACTGATAAATTAGTAAAAAAATATATTGATTCTAAATTGGTTCAGAAAGTTATCTCTAAACATGCATATTACCTTACAGTAATGGCTTCGATGTTAGCAGCTGCTAGAGAAGATGGTGTTGTTGCTTCAGCAGATTTTTTGTGGCTAAAACCAATTGATCGTAAATTGTGGTATGTATTAAATTGTGTGGGTAGACAAACTCCATATACAGAGATTGCAGGACCTTTTGCACATTGGGTTGCGGAGAAATCATATGGAAAGAAAATTAAAACTCCTATGGTAGACACTGCAGTTGATGCTTTAGAATTTGCACTCTCTGAAATTATCTATAAAGAGGACGATGAGTAATGCGGGGTATAGATAAAAGTCAAGAAGTCGCTGCTGAACATTTGTTACGTGATACGCGAACTTTAGGCCAGCGCATTACAGATTTTTATAAAAAACCTATTAATGTAGTTTACATGCAAGTGGTTTTAATAGTTGTTTGTTTTATGTATCCAACTACTGTAGATATTGCTTTGATTTCTGGTGTTGTAATGTATATTTATGCTACTAGAAAGAAGGAAGGATTACCTGTTAGGATGCCACTTAGATCTAAAATGCTTGATCCAAATGATCTAAATCCTGGAACGCATAAGCCAATGTATGGTTCAGGAATTGCTTTTTTTGCAAATGATCGCAAAACTCAAGAGGAAGTCTGGTTTAAGAATGATGATATGAGAACACATGTTCTTATCTTTGGCTCAACTGGCAGTGGTAAAACAGAAGCTCTAGCTTCAATTGCTTTTAATGCGTTGATTCATGCCAGTGGATTTATATATGTTGACGGTAAAGGAGATAACTCACTATTTGCTAAGTTATTTTCCATGTCGAGGGCAATGGGTAGAGAGGATGATGTTTTATTAATAAATTTTATGACAGGAGCTAGAGATATAATTGGGGCTCAAGAAAGAAGATTATCAAATACAATGAACCCGTTTTGTACGGGTTCTTCCAGTATGTTATCACAGTTAGTGGTTAGTTTAATGTCTTCAGGTAGTGGAGGTAGTGATGGAGACATGTGGAAAGGAAGAGCAATATCTTTTGTTGAAGCTCTGATGAAAGTACTTGTATACATGAGGGATCAAGGAGCTATATTATTGGATGCTAATACGATAAGAAATTATTTCCCACTTGAAAAATTAGAGACTATTGTATTAGATAAAATGTTTGTTAGAGATGATCAAGAACCTGTGCCTATGGACGATGTGCCTAGTATAATCGTAGAACCTTTGAAGAATTATGTAATAAACTTACCTGGATATAATAAAGATAAAAAAGGTAAACAAGTTTCTCAGGTATTAGAACAGCATGGTTTTATAACTATGCAGTTAACTAGGACTTTCTCTTCTCTAGCTGATACATATGGTCATATTATCAGAACTAACCTTGCGGAAGTAGATTTTAAAGATGTGGTCTTAAATAGAAGAATCCTAGTAGTATTATTGCCAGCATTAGAAAAATCTCCTGATGAGCTATCAAATCTTGGGAAGATAATCATTGCATCTCTAAAAGCAATGATGGCTGCTGGGTTAGGCGATGAAGTTGAAGGAAGTTTTAAGGATGTTATTGAACGCAAACCTACTAATTCTCCATCTCCTTTCTTATGTATTCTAGATGAGTATGGGTATTATGCTGTAGAAGGCTTCGCTGTTGTTCCTGCTCAAGCTAGATCCTTAGGGTTTTCAGCTATATTTGCTGGACAAGATCTTCCTGCATTTCAAAAAGCTTCTAAAGAGGAAGCAGCGTCAATTGGAGCTAATACAAATATTAAAATATGTATGAAGCTTGAGGATCCCATGGAAACGTGGGACTTTTTTAATAAAACCGCTGGAGAGAGTTATGTAACGAAAGTTGATTCTTTTCAGACTAAAGATGGAGGTATATCTAATACTTATATGGATGCTAAGAGTGCATCTTTTGAAAAAAGAGCTAGAATAGACCTTTTGGATTTAAAAGAACAAACAGAGGGGCAAGCTCATATATTCTTCAAGTCAAAAATAATTCGTGTAAGTATGTTCTACGCTAATCCAAAGCCTGTAAAACAATTAAGAGTAAATCAATTTTTAAGAGTTGAACCTCCTGAAGATAGTTTATTATTAGAGATGCATGATCAAGCAGCTAAATTTAAAAATATCTTGAATACAGGAGATTTTAATCTAGAGCATACAAGTTCTCCTGAGATGGATCTTATTTTTAATACTTATAATGAGGAACATGCTGGCTCTCTGATTGATCAAGGTGTTGATGCTTTGTTAGCTTTTCATAATGGGTTAGAGGAGATGAGCTCTACATTGGAATCTGAGATGTCAGAGCAAGACATTGAAGGGAAAATAACCTTATTCTCCACTTTGAATGTAGATAACAAAATGCTTGAAGATTTGGGGGTTGAGAATATTGAAGATTTTCGTGCTCCGTTTATTCATGGCTTAACAATGAGAAAAAATATTCGATTTTTAGAAAGAATGGCCGGAAGAGATTTGGATGATGCTAAAAATATGGCAGCAGAAATTACTAATGATTTTAGCAAAATAGTTAACTATCCTTCAGATGAATCACCCGAAATAAAAGAAGAAGAATTTATTAGCTCTGTTAATAGTATAATGAATAAAATTGCACAAGCTACACAATAGAGCAGAAAATGTAGTTTTTCAAGTGCTGTCCCAATTTATTTTTATCATGATTTTTTTTTATACTGTTATTAGTTTGCTTGATAGCAGGTATTATTTTTTTTATAAAAAATATCTTATATAAATCTGTTAATTTGACAATTGTTGTTAATGTTCTAACATGATAATAGATCACCTATTGCAATTTATAGGAAAAGGACTTCACAACAATGCAAAAAAAAGTGTTTATAGTTTCCTATTGTATAATATTAATAACAGGGTGTTCCAGTACGGCAAATAAACCATATGTTGATTCTGCTGTTCAACAATCTACAGTTGGTGTAGGTGCTGGGGCTGCATTTGCAGCTACAGGCGTTGGAATATTGCCTTCTATACTGGTTGGAACTGTTCTTGGGCCTGTTATTGGACATAATATTCAGAGTAATGAGTCAAAATATTTACAGCTAGTAGATAAATTAAATAGTCATCATGTAAAAATTGTGCAAGAAGGTGATGAGATAAGATTCATATTGCCGGCTGATAGATTTTTTTATGGAGGAAGCCCTAATTTGTTAGATAAACAAATTGCAACATTTTCAATATTATCAGATCTAATTAATTCATTACCAGCTACAATTATTAGAGTAGCTGGTTATTCAGATAATCTAGGTTCTAGAGAAAGGAATGTAGCTTTAGCGAATGCTAGAGCAGAAGCAGTAATTAAACACATAAACCCTCTAGATACTAGATTAATTTGGGCAGAAAATGGTAAAGAATTGTTACCGGTAGAATATGATAAGAATATGCCTATATTTGAAAATAGTTCTAATAGAGTTGAAATAGTACTAGAGCCAGTAGAACATTTAGGGATAGGTTAATTGTGAGAAAGCTAGAAATAGATGATGTAAAAAAACGTAAATTTCATGATGCTAGTGGGTATCGTTTGAGAGTGAGGCTATTACAGTATTCAATATACTTAATGATTGGTCAGTCAATTATATTAGTATTAATATATCTTACCCAGCCAGAACCACTATATTTTGCGACAAATAGTGCAAGTGCAATTAAGCCAATCATAGCTATGAGTGAACCTAATATGAGTTCAGAAGCAATTTTAGCACCGGATTTACCAGAAGAAACTACTACCAAGAGTTTAACTGTAGAATAGGAGATGTTTATGGCAGATGCCATGCAAACAGTAGCTTTACGCAATAAATTTTATAAAGATAATTCATCAAGAGTAATGGCAATTTTGATGTTGTCGATGCTAATTAATATAGGCTTAATTTCTCTAATATATTATATGTTTACAAATCCTCCGCAGCCTAGATATTTTGCTACTAGCATTAATGGTAGAATTACCCCTCTTTTTCCATTAAATGAACCTAATCAATCTGATGCAGCTATATTACAGTGGGCAACTACCGCTGGTATAGCAGCTTTCTCTTATAATTTTGTAAACTATAGAACAGAGTTACAGGCCGCTTCTGGATTTTTTACTCCAGATGGTTGGGCACAATTTATGGGAGCTCTTAGAGAATCAAATAATTTAGATGCAATCCGGGCAAAAAAATTAATAGTCTCGGCAGTAGCAAAAAGAGCACCTATAATATTAGAGAAGGGGGTATTATCTGGTAGATTTGCTTGGAGAATACAATTACCGTTATTAATTACATATCAGAGTCCTAGTGAGTTTTCTCAAACTGAGGATATAGTTAGATTAACAGTAACAAGAGTGTCAACATTAAATTCTCCAAGAGGAATAGGGATTTCTCAATTTGTAGTTGAACCGAAAACAGGGACATAGTTTTATGAGCATAAGTAAATTACAAATAAATATTTACTGCGGTTTGTTTATCTTCGTATTTTTTCATTTTGCATTTTCTGCTCCAGCAAATGAATTGCGTCAGTTAGAGCAGTTAGCAAGTATACAAGCTAAAAAATCTGAGATGCCTGCAAATAATAAATCAAATGATGTACAAGTTGGCAATACTACAGTGAATAATCAAAATGTCCCTGCTTATCAAGAAGGAAATTCTCAGATTCCTCAGGATGAAGACGACCCTCAACGTAATGTTGCTTTTGATAAGGTACTTGATACTTTATATCCTTTAACACCTGGGCAAATATTACAGATGCGTGATAGACATGAAGATACAGCTAGAGCTAAGGAGGCAACTTCAATTGACCCACCCAAACCTGTGATCACTTCACAATTTGTCAAATTATCTCCAGGTACTACCCCACCTATTGTTAGGCTCGCCGAAGGATTTGTAAGTGCATTAGTTTTTTTAGATTCTACTGGTGCTCCATGGCCGATTGAGTCTTATAATTTATCTGATCCTAATTCTTTTAGTTTAAGTTGGAATAAAGTCGATAATATTATCGTAGTTCAGGCTAAAAGAATGTTTAAAGATGGAAATTTAATTGTAAGGTTAGAAGGACTTGATACTCCTGTAGGAGTAAGCTTGATTCCAGGGCAGAGGGAGATAGATTTTCGACGAGAATTACGTGTCCAAGGACATGGTCCTAAGGCAAAGAGCTATGTAGGAGATCTATATCCAGATAAAGAAAATAGTTTATTACTGGGTGTTCTTGATGGAGTACCTCCAGTTGGAAGTGTAGATATTGAGTCTTCTCATTCAGCAGTAGATGCGTGGAGATTAGGTCCTAGGATGTACATTAGAACTAATAGTAGGATTTTATCTCCGGCCTGGGTTTCATCTATAAAAAGCGCAGATGGGATGCGTGTTTACGAAATGAATGCAACAACTTCTGTGCTGATTACAAATAAAGGCAAGGTAGAGACAGTGTACTTTAAAGGATAATATATTATGCCAGATGTGAAAAAAAACTTATCTAGTGCTTTATCAAATCCAAGATCAAGAATATTTATTCTGATTTTACTTGTAGTTGGAATAGGTGCACTAAGTTTTGGCTTAGTTAATTTGTTTTCTTCTGATGTAAATGTTGATGAAGAAGGTTCGGCTTTGAGTAGAGCTCCAGCAATTGAATCTATTCCAGGTAGTGTAAATCCAACAGAACAATACGCAAAATTGCAGGCTCAACAAAATGTCCAAAAAGCTGAAAAAGCCAAAGCTACAGGAGGTAGTTCAATTCCTACTATAATTCGTACAGAAAAGTTTGGAGAAGGAAATGCTCCTATTGGTTTAAAAGAAGGTGAAGGTGGAGTAGGTTTTTCTACTTTATCGCTTGGAGGGGAAGGCGGTAGAACCAAAACATGGTTAGATGATTTAAAGACATCTCAATGTGCTAAAAACAGTGTAGATTTTGCAATTTCTAAAGGAGCAACAACTGAGCAGCTTCTAACAGGTTGCTCTTGTATACAGTTGAAAGCTTATGGATTTAAGTTAGCAGATCTAGTAAAGGGATGTAAGTGTAAAAGTTTAAAAGAAGCAGGGTACACAGCAAAAGAATTAAAACAAGAGGGTAATTATACAGCTAGACAACTTAGATTATGTGGATATAGTGCTTGTGAAATGAAGGCTGCAGGATTTTCGGCATCTGAATTGAAGGCAGCTGGGTATACTGATGGTGAATTAAAAGGAGCAGGTTTTTCAGAAGATGAAATTAGAGCTGCAGAAGGTTTACCTCCGGGGATAAGTGTTGATGATTTAAAAAAAGCTGGTTGTACTCCTTCTGCTCTAAGAAAATTGAGAGAGCAGGGAGTTTCAGCATCTTCCATTAGGAGAATCTCTGGATGTAGCATAGACCAATTGAAGGCAGCAGGTTTTAGCGCTACAGAATTAAAAAATGCAGGGTTCACCGCAGCAGAGTTAAGAGCAGCAGGGTTTAGTGCAAAGGATCTAAAAGATGCTGGTTTTAGTGTCGAAGAATTAAAAGCAGCAGGATTTAGTGCTAAGGATCTAAAGGACGCTGGTTTTAGTGCAGCAGAACTAAAAGCAGCAGGATTTAGTGCTACAGAATTAAAAGGAGCAGGTTTCTCAGATTCAGAATTAAAGTCTGCTGGGTTTTCAGATTCCGAGATAGAAGCAGCAAAGGCAGCGCTTGCAGCTGCGGCTGGGTTACCACCTGGTGTAAGCCTAGAGGATGTTAGAAAAGCGGGTTGTAATCCTGAATCTTTAAGGAAGTTAAAGGCAAAAGGTGTAACAGCAGAAGCAATAAGAAAGATCTCCGGATGTAGTGTTAAACAATTAAAAGCAGCAGGTTTCAGTGCTAAAGAGTTAAAAGATGCAGGGTTCACTGCAGCAGAGTTAAAAGCAGCTGGATTTAATGCTAGAGAATTACAAGCAGCTGGTTTCAGCGCTAAAGAATTAAAAGATGCAGGTTTTAGTGCTGCTGAATTAAAATCTGCAGGTTTCTCTGCTCGTGATTTAAGAGATGCGGGCTTTAGTGCTGCTGAGTTAAAAGATGCAGGTTTTAGTGCTGCTGAGTTAAAAAATGCAGGGTTTTCAGCACGTGAATTAAAAGATGCTGGGTTTTCAGCATCTGAATTAAAAGCAGCTGGATATAGCGCAGCAGCTTTAAAAAGCGCAGGATTTAGTGCAGAAGAATTAAAATCTGCAGGATTTAGCGCAGAAGAATTAAAATCTGCAGGATTTAGCGCAGAAGAATTAAAAGCCGCAGGATTTAGTGCTGAAGATTTAAAGGCAGCTGGATTTAGTGCCGAAGATTTGAAAGCGGCAGGGTTTAGTGACGAGGAATTAGCAAAAGCTGGGTTTAGTGATAGTGGTAAAGATGATGAATTTGCTTTCATAAAAGATGAGGAATTGAAAAAAGCACTAGCTGCTAGTAAGAAAAAGCGTAACAAAATCGAATTAGAAGGCCAATTAAAAAAAATACAGGGAAGAATGAAAGCTTATGCTGCTAAAGTAGAAAAATCTTGGATAGTTGCAGATCAAGAATTTGTATCTGATGAGGAAGATGAAGATTTAGCTGGCGGTTTAGGAGGTGGTTTAGGATCAATTGCAGGTGCTGCAAAGAAAACTAAACCTAAAGATAAAGCTGGTGATGGGCTTGAAGAACAAGAAGTGAGACCAGCTATGATTAAAGCAGGAGATATTCATTTTGCAGTTTTAGAGACTTCGGTGAATACAGATGAGCCAGCTCCAGTGTTAGCTAGAATTGCTCAAGGTAGATTTAAAGATTCTAAATTAATTGGATCAGTTGAATTACCATCTAATGGTGAGAAAGCAATACTTAAATTTACTACTATGTCTATTCCTGGAGCTAATAATACTATTAGTATTGACTCAGTTGCTATAGATTTAAATACAGCAAGAACCGCTCTATCTAGTAGGACAGATAATCATTATTTTACTAGATATGGATCATTACTTGCTTCTTCATTTCTAGAAGGTTTTGGTAAAGCTATAACGGGTGTGCAAACACAGATTAATACAACAGGAGGTGCTGTATCAACTCAACAAGCAGCTTCAACTACTGGTGAAGCTTTATATGCAGCACTTGGCCAAGTTGGTTCTAGTTGGGGAGAGGCAATAGGAGAATATACCAATAAACCAGCAACAGTACATATATATTCAGGGATAGGAATGGGAATATTATTCTTGCAAGATGTACCCCCTATTGATTAGTAACTATTAATATTAAATGAGGATATGAAATGGTAGACCAAATTAAACAAGAAGATGAATATCATTTTCAAGACTTAGGTCAAGTAGAGGAAGAAGAGCCTCCGAAAAAAGGAATGGCAGTTTTTGAGTCTTTTAATATGTTAGATGCAAGAAAGAAAATTTTTGTTGCAGCAGGCGCAGCCTTCGTTCTTGTTGTTACTTATAATATAATTGTTGGACTATTTAGTAGCAAAAAACCAAAACCTTCAAAAATGTCTCAAGCTAATCAGCTAAAAAAACCAGTAAGTACTAACTCTAATAGGATTAATTCAAGAGTAAAGCCAACAATTATACCAAGACAGATTCAACAACCAAAAGTAACTACAAGTAATACTACCGATAATGTTGGGATGAAGTCTCAGCAAGCTTTGGATAATTTAAATAGATCTTTGCAATCAATAGAAATAGCAATTAAAGATCTGGATTCTAGGATAACGGATTTACAAGTTAATCAGAGCAGTATGCAAAAAGAATTCAAGGAAAGTAAACCTGTAGTGATTCCTAAGAAAGAACCCAAAAAAGTTGTCAAGAAGAAAATAATTAAAGAACCATATAATATTATCGGTGTAATTCATGGACGTGCTTGGTTACAAAATAATAAAGGGAATGCTTTTACAGTGAAGATAGGGGATAAATTAAAAGGATATGGAAAGGTAAAATTAATAGAACCAGAACAAGGTGTCGTAATCACTTCATCTGGTGATGTTCTTAGGTTCAAAGAAAATTAGAGGAATTCGTAAGTGGCGCTTTCAATAAATGTCGGAGAAATGTTGGTTAATTTATCCGAATCTTATACCCCCATATTCAAAATGTTAACTGGAGGAGCTTATGTAATGGGGTTTGCTTTTGGAATGCTCGCAATTTACTCTTTAAAAGAATATGGACAAGCAAGGACAATGATGTCGTCGAATACGAGTTTGAAACCGGCAGTAATATATATGTTAGTTGCCTCGGTATTTTTATATATGCCTTCAGTTGTTGATATATTGATGCAATCTACTTTTGGAGCAACCACAATTCCTATTAGTTATTCTGAGACAGGTAGTACAGATGTGGTTTCTGCTGATGTACAGATTGCTATTCTTCGCCTGGTGCAATTAATAGGAGTTATCGCATTTATTCGTGGTTGGTTTATTTTGGCACAATCTGCTAAACAGGGGACACAATCAGTAGTTGGACGCGCATTAACCCACATAATTGGGGGAATATTAGCTATAAATATAATAGGAACAAAAAATGTTATTTGGGCAACATTTGGATTGTCGTAATATTATTTTAATGATGAAGGAGAAAATGATGAAACATATACTGAAGAGGGCTTGGCATAACACATCGCTACGTGTGGTGAAGATAATATCCTCACTATCTGCCATAGCATTTACATGTAATGTCAGAGCTGCGGATACAATTGGTAAATTAGCAGCAAATGTAACTAGTACTTTTGGGGATGTTGCAAAACTTATTACTGCAGCTTCCTATGTAGGGGGTATAGGTTTTGCTGTTGGGGCTATTTTGAAGTTTAAACAGCATAAAGATAACCCTACTCAAATTCCAATTGGAACTCCTATTGCTATGTTAGGTGTAGCAGCAGCATTATTATTCCTGCCAACAATACTTGGAACTGCTGGGGAAACAATCTTTGGAGGAAGTCAAACACAAGGTACAGTAGGTGGTGTAGATACATTCTAATTACGTATCTATGAAGTTGGTATAAATATCATATTAAAGGTTGTTTATGGAACGTCCTTTAGAATTAAAAGTAGATCCAAATGGATGGTATTTATTTTCATTACGAAAGGCAGATCCTGCCTTTCGTAAATACCAAAATAAGATTCTTGAAAGAGACAGCAATACTTGTCAATTTTGTACTTTTCAAGGTTCAAAATATTTTGAAGTTATAAACATTGATGGGAATTATAATAACAATAAGATGTCAAATATGGTATCTGCTTGCTGTTTTTGTACTCAATGTTTATTTTTAGATAGTGCGGGAATCGGAGAGTATGGTGGAGGCATGTTGATTTATGCGCCTAAAATTTCTCAAAAAAAATTAAATAGTTTATGCCATGTTTTATTTTGTGTAATGGCTAATAATACAGGATATAAAATTTCTGCAAAGACTGTTTATAGAAATTTAAAATTTGGAGCAAAAGCAGTTGAAAAAAAATTTGGGATAGGGGCGAGCGTACCTACAACTTTTGCTAAATTATTAATGGAATCTAATTTAAGTTCCGAAGAGATACAAAATGAGATATTAAAGGATTTACGTTTGTTACCTTCTAGAAAAAAATTTGCTAAACAAATAAGATTTTGGGCTGATGAAGCCTTGGAAAATCTTGCAGAAGAAAGTGAAATTGATGATATGGATAAGGAAGTACAGCAAGATTCTGGAGTTGATGATGAAAACTCACAAGAAGGTAGCGCAGAGGATAATTTAGAAGAAGAGGCTGATAAGTAGTATGAAAAAATACATAGAATCGGTGTTAGATGGAGTAGATTCTATATTTGCATGGATTAGTACATCTTTAAAACAGTCAACAGAATCCTATTGTGAGTTAGAGACCGCTGATACGGAAACCGCACTAGTAGCTCATGATGGTTCTTTAATATCAATTATTGAAATTCAAGGTGCTGGAGCTTTGATAGGCCTTGAGGAATTTAAGAAGTTAAGATCAGATATTACTCAAAGTTTGCATCCTGGGATGTCGCAGCCAGGGCATGCTCTTCAGATGTTTTTTAGTTATAGCCAGGATAGAATGGAGGATATAATTGAAGAAATATTTGGTCCAGCCAAAAAAACAGCTCATGAATTAGAGTTAGAGCTAGATGATTTATTTAAAGAAAGAGAACAGCACTTATCAGGATATTGTGCTGAAGAAAGAGTCTACATGGCTTTGTGGACAAGACCAACTACCTTAACCTCGGATCAATTAACAGCATCTCGAGAAAATCAAACTAAAATGCTGCAAAAGGGAGTTATTACTAAACTTGGCACTATATCTCAAAATCTATTGGCAATTATTCCTGAAATAAGAAATGCACATGATGCTTTTGTAAGAACAGTGGTGCAAGATTTAGGAACTTTTAATATAAGTGCTGAATTGCTTGAAGTACATGATGCTTTATATGCTATTAGGATGAGTGCAGATGCCGAATTTACAGATTTAAGTTGGCGAGCTTCTCTTCCTGGAGATAAAATTCCAGCAAGAGAGGTGAATAATTTTAAAGGAGATGTTTCCGATATACTATGGCCCCCAATTGCCAAACAAATCATGCCTAGAAATGCTGAAAATTTGGATTTAGTGACTACTAAAATGGGAAGTACAATATATGGTTCGGTATTTATCGAACTGTTTCCTAAAGATCTGAAGAATTTTCTAGCTTTGTTTAATCGTACTTTAAATTCCAGAATTCCTTGGAGAATATCTTTTTTCATGGAAAGTGAAGGATTACATACCCTACGGTTTAAAAAGATGATTAGTAGTATTTTAAGTTTTTCATCTGCTCAAAATAAATTATTAAATGAAGCTACAGATTTATTAAGCTATATTAATGTAAATCGTGATGAAGCTTTGGTGAGGTTAAGAGTTGCTGCTGCTACTTGGGCTCCTGAAACGGATGTTCCATTGTTGAAGACAAGAGTTGCAGAACTTGCCAAGGCTATTCAAGGATGGGGAACTTGTGAAGTATCTGAAGTGTGTGGTGATCCATTTGCTGGTGTTGTTTCTAGCATGTTATCAGTCACTAGTGATAATGTAGCTACTCCAGCTGTTGCTCCCTTATCTGATGTTGTTTATATGTTACCAATTACTAGACCGGCTTCACCATGGAAAAAAGGGGCTCTTATTTATAGATCTCCAGATGGTAAGTTATGGCCATTTCAACCTGGTTCCAGATTGCAAACAACGTGGATTGATTTAGTATATGCTAGGCCTGGTTCAGGTAAATCAGTATTATCAAATGCAATGAATCTGGCTCTGTGTTTGTCTGCTGGTATTTCAAGATTGCCAAGAATAGCTGTTATTGATATTGGACCATCTAGTAGCGGGTTAATATCTTTACTCAGAGAAGCTCTACCAGCTGATAAAAAACATTTAGTTGCTTATCATAGAATGAGGATGACGCCTGAATACTCTATAAATCCTTTTGATACTCAATTGGGAAGTAGATACCCAACTCCTCAAGAAAGAGCGTTTTTAGTTAATTTTTTGATTCTACTTGCAACTCCAATAGGTTCAGATAGACCTTATGATGGTATTGCGGATTTGGCGGGTATGGTTGTTGATGAGCTTTATAAAGAATTTTCTGATGGCGCATCTCCCTCTGTTTATGATGCAGGTATGGAAGAAGTTGTAGATGTTATTTTAGATGAGATTAAATTTACTGTAGATAGTAAGACTACATGGTTTGAGGTAACAGATGCTTTATTCGCTGCGGGATTTTATCATGAGGCCATGTTATCACAAAGACATGCATCTCCATTATTATCGGATGCAGCATCTATTTGTAGAAAAAGTGCAATTGAAGATTTATATGGCAAGATTACATCTCCTACAGGTGAAACTCTAATTAATGCTTTTAGCAGAATGATTTCAAGTGCAGTACGAGAATATCCAATATTATCTAGAGTAACTAGTTTCGATATTGGAGAATCTAGAGTGGTTTCTCTAGATTTAGATGAAGTAGCAAAGACAGGGGGAGATTCTGCTGATAGACAGACTGCTGTAATGTATATGTTAGCTAGATACACTCTAGCAAAAAATTATTACCTAACAGAAGATAGTTTAAGTGATATGCCAGATCAATATAAAGAATATCATAAAGAAAGGATAGCTGAAATTCGAGAAGATCCTAAAAGAATTATTTACGATGAATTCCATCGTACTTCAAAATCACAGGCTGTTAGAGATCAGGTTATTGTTGATATGAGAGAAGGTAGAAAATGGAAAGTGCAGATTGCTCTACTATCACAGTCTATAGATGATTTTGATTCAGTAATGATTGAGTTTGCAACTTCAATATATGTTATGGATGCAGGACCAGCTGCTGCCGTAGAAAAAACTGCTAAAACCTTTGGATTATCCAATACAGCAAAGATAGCTCTTAAAACTAGAGTGCATGGTCCAAAAGAAGGAGGGGCAACTTTTTTAGCGCAGTTTTCAACAAAGACAGGAACCAATATTCAGTTATTAACTCTAACTTTAGGGCCTGTTGAATTATGGTCTTTCAGCACGACAAGTGAGGATGCGATATTAAGGAATAAATTATATAAGTTTCTAGGGCCTAAAGAAGCAAGAAGATTATTATCAACTTTATTCCCTAATGGTACATGTACAAAATTATTAGAAGAAAGAATTATAATGTTACAAGAAAGCTCAGGTGGTTTGATCAAAGACGAGGAAAAGATGGGGGTTTTAGATCAATTGCTTAAAGATATATTGCTAGCTTATGCACGTGATCCGAACATTAAAAAATTGCCTATATCTTCATATTAAAAATTAATACTTCTAACTTTAATAAAACAGTTTTAGGCTATTCTATTTTATATGAATTTATTAATAGAGTTATTTTCTTGAGAGATACAATTAAAATTATATAATTAGCACAAATTATCTATAGCCAATTATATTGGCTATCAAATTAAAAAAAATGTTCCTAAATAAAATTTGTAGTTTTATCTGAAATTTATTTGTAGGAAATCTATTATTTATCTAAGCAATTCAAATTTCAGCATTGACTACGGTTAATTATAAACTATATTTTACATATCGATTAATAGTTGCTTATATTTATATGATTGAAATTATTAAAAAAATATATTTAATTCATAATTCTAATAAAAATAATTCGGATAAAACTCTTAAATGGAATAATTGCCAATATTCTAGGGTTTTTTTGTTGTTATTGTTTTGTAATTCTTCATTGCCAATATATGCAGCAAACATATCTATTGATAATCGAAATGCACGTCCATCAATGCTAGTAAAATTTATTAGCATTCAAGAATTGAAAAATTTTCACTATGATAACAAACAAGATTTTTTTAGAAAATTTATGAGTAATCATGATGAATTTTTTCATTTGCATGGAAGCAGTCCAACAAATTTCTTAGCTAATGATAATCAGGAATTTTATCTATTACATATCCCAGAAAATGTTAGTTTGGATGAAGAACCTATATGCAGTTCATGTTGTTTTGGTTGTTGTTTTTGTTGGTTTAGTTGTTGTAAAAAAAAGGTGAATACAGAAACAAATTTTTCTATACAATACATTAAAATCAAAATCGGCAATGCCAAAAAATTTAAAACAAAAAAAGAAATTAAATATGTAAATATAGCTACTTTACAAGGCAATTTATTAAGCTGTAGTAATACCCAAGAAATGATGTCGAGTGGTATAACTTGTTCAGTTGGTTTTGAAAATACCGGATCTAGTAATATCTCTTCAGTGGAAAATAATTTATCGATTGTGGTAAATGGAGATGATATGCGTGTTAAAAAAAGTATGCATTCTCCTACATTATCAATTGTATATAGTACCCCTAGTTCACAAATGTCCAATGATAAAAATTCTATTTCAAAACCTTTGCCATCACAAAGCAATGATACTGTGTCTGAAGATAAAAAATTAAGTCTCCATCATCCTGCAGACAGTATAAATCAATCCTGGAAGAAAAAAGTAGCTTCTGCCTATATCTAAAATATTGGGAAGAGTAATATAATAATTAGATTTATAATGGGAATACTTATTTTTTATTATTTTCTATATATTCCATAATAGAAAATTTGAGTGTTGTAGTATTATCTTTTTGTAAAGCTGAAATTGGAATTATTTTATTGATGGGGCTAAACTCTTTTTGTACAGACAGTATTAGCTCTTCCAAAAAGTTTTTGGGAACTAAATCGATTTTATTCAAAACTATCCACTGGGGTTTATTAGCAAGTTCTTTACTAAAAGTTGATAATTCTTGAATAATATCCTTAATGTTGTGTAAAACAGTGGGAATAGAATTACAGGATATGTCGACAATATGCAATAATATTGTAGTTCGTTGCAGGTGCTTTAAAAACCTAATGCCCATCCCTGTACCACTTGAAGCCCCTTTTACTAAACCAGGTATGTCAGCAATAACAAAGCTCCGATCGGATTCTATACGACAAACCCCTAGATTGGGGTAGAGAGTAGTAAATGGATAATCTGCTACTTTTGGTTTAGAGTTAGATACTGATCTAATTAATGTAGATTTTCCAGCATTTGGTAATCCTAGTAAACCAACATCAGCTAACAGGCTTAATTCTAAATTTAGTTCCTTGTATTCTCCTAATTTACCACGTGTTGTTTTTCTTGGAGCTCTGTTTGTTGCTGATTTAAATCTAGTATTACCTAAGCCATGTTTTCCTCCACAGGCAACCAATACTAGTTCTTCATCTACAGATAGATCGCCAAGTAATAATCCAGTTTCTGTATCATATACTTTAGTACCGCAAGGTACTTTAATAATCAAATCTTTTCCGCTAGCCCCAGTCTTTAATCTACCTTGCCCTGGTTGCCCATTCTGTCCTTGGAAAATTCTTTTATAACGAAAATCTACTAAAGTATTTATAGACGTAGATGCTTGCAAAAAGATATTTGCGCCGTCGCCACCATCTCCTCCATCCGGCCCTCCGTGAGGAATATATTTTTCTCGACGAAAACTAAGACATCCATCGCCACCTTTTCCAGCAGTAACTTTGATTTTAGCTTCGTCAACAAATTTCACAGAAAAAAGGCCTCCTTTAGTCAAGGGGCTTAAATTTAGATTATGCTACATATATATATTTGCGCTTTTTAGGACCTTTGACAGTAAACTGCACTGTTCCATCTGTTAGAGCAAATAATGTATGATCAGAACCTATTCCTACGTTTGTACCAGGGAAATATCTAGTTCCTCGTTGTCTAACAATAATATTGCCAGCTGAGATAGACTGCCCACCATACACTTTTACACCTAAATACTTAGGATTAGAATCTCTACCGTTTTTAGAACTACCACCAGCTTTCTTATGTGCCATTAGAACTCCAAATCAATTGTTAATATTAGTGACTTTAACTTCAGTAAAGTTTTGTCTATGCCCAGCTCTTTTCATGTAGTGCTTGCGTCTTTTAAACTTTATAATGTTTATTTTATCGTGACGACCATGCCCAATAACTTCAGCCTCTACAACTGCGCTATCTATTGTCGGTTCTCCTAGAGTAATTGTGCTACCGCTACCTATGGCTAAAACAGAATCAAACTTTATTGTTTCTCCCACATCAGCGTCCATAAGCTCAAGTTTTACTTTTTGCCCTATAACTACTCTATATTGTTTACCACCGTTATTGATAATTGCGTATTTTTCAACCATTATTGCCATCCAATGTATACAGGTAATACATCTATTCTGTATAAAAAGAGTATTTTACGCAAAAGATATGCATAGAATCAAGTGATTTCTTGTTAAAGATTATGTATAATCTGATCTCTTGTTAATATTGTACAAAATTTAAATATATCTCTAGGAGAAACTAATTATGGCAGGTAATTTTGAATTAAGCGCAACAAAAAGAGATACTTTTGGGAAAGGGCATACAAATAGATTACGTCGTTTGCAAGGTTTAATGCCAGCTATCATTTATGGAGGCGACAATTCCCCTTCCTCTATAAATATTAGCCATAATCTAATACTTAAGGCTATAAAAAACGAAGCATTTTTCTCACATATCTTGACTATAGATGTTGAAGGAAAAAAAGAGCAAGTAGTAATCAAAGATATGCATCGTCATCCTTATAAGAAAGAGATCTTACATATGGATTTTTTGCGAATTAAAGATAAAGAAGCTATTGTTATGAAAGTTCCTCTGCATTTTACAGGAGAAGAATTAGCTCCTGGTGTAAAAAATGGTGGTGCTGTTTCTCATTTGATGACAGAAGTAGAGATAAAGTGTTTGCCTAAAGATTTACCAGAATTTATCAAGGTAGATATATCGAAACTTGAACTGGATCAGTCTATTCATTTAGCAGAGCTTTATATACCAAAAACAATTCAAATTGTGCATTTGACTCATGGTGAAGATAGTAATTTACCTGTGGTTAGCATACACAAGATTAAGGTAAAAACCGTTACAGACGAACAAGATGTTTCTGGTGATACTGATACTAACACTGATACCACAGAGGAAACAGAGAAAAAACCTGAGAACTCTTAAGAAGTACTCAAATGAATACTAACATTCAGGCTATCATAGGGCTTGGTAATCCAGGGCAGAATTATGCACTTACTAGACATAATGCTGGTTTCTGGTTAATAGATTTAATAGCACAAAAATATGGTTGTACCTGGAAGCTAGATAGTAAAAACCAAGCATCTGTTTCTGATCTACAACTTGGAATAAAAAAGATAAGGTTATTTAAACCCACAACTTATATGAATTGTAGTGGTAGTTCAGTATCTTTATTAACGAAATATTATAAGATACCAACTGAGGATGTTTTAATTGTTCATGATGATGTGGATATAGAGCCTGGCAATATAAGATTTAAATTTGATGGAGGGCATGGTGGACACAATGGACTAAGAGATATTATGCAGTCTTTAAATTCTAAAAGCTTTTATCGCCTAAGAATAGGTGTCGGTAGACCAGCAAATACATCTGGGGTGCAAAACTATGTACTACAACAACCAACAAAATTGCAACAAAATATGATTATAGAAAAACTACAAGAAATAATTGCATTTGTACCAGATTTTATCGAAGGTGATTATCAGAATATCATGAATAAATTGCACAAGAAAAATCAGCTAAATACTATAAATTTAAAGGAGTTCTAATATGGGTTTCAAGTGTGGAATTGTAGGTCTACCAAATGTAGGTAAATCAACAATATTTAATGCTTTAACCAATAGCACCATTTCAGCAGACAATTATCCGTTTTGTACAATAGAGCCAAATGTTGGATTAGTACCGGTTCCAGATCAAAGGTTACAGAAAATTGCTAAAATAGTTAATCCCAAGCGAGTAGTGCCAACTACTATGGAGTTTGTAGATATTGCAGGGTTAGTGAAGGGAGCATCTAAAGGAGAAGGTTTGGGTAATAAATTTCTAGCAAACATTCGTCAAACAGAGGCTATTGCTCACGTAGTTAGATGTTTTGATGATGATCTAATAACCCATGTTCACAATAAGATTGACCCAATTGAAGATATTGAAACTATTAATATGGAATTAATTCTATCTGACTTGGAAACTTGCGAGAAGCAAATAACTAAACAACTTAAACTAATTAAAGCACAGGACAAACAAGCGAAAATAGATTTAGAATATTTGGAGAAAGCAAAAAATATACTTGAACGAGGTGAGCTGCTAATAACACAACAAGAACCTGAATTATTACATAATCTTCAACAATTTAATTTTATTACTATCAAGTCGACCTTAATTGTTGCAAATATTGAAGATCCTAATGTAAAAAACTCATACTATGACCAAATATTGGAATATGCTAATAAACACCATATTGTCGTTGTTCCTATATCTGCAAAATTAGAAGTTGAATTAACAGAGTTAGAGCCACAAGAAAAGCAGCATTTTTTGCAAGAGATGGGCTTGGAGCAAACAGGGTTAGATTGTATGATTGAAGCAGGGTATAAACTTCTTGGTTTAGAAACGTATTTTACTGCAGGAGAAAAAGAAGTTAGAGCTTGGACATTTCCTAAAGGAGCATTTGCCCCACAAGCAGCAGCAAAAATTCATAGTGATTTTGAAAAAGGTTTTATTCGAGCAGAAGTAATTAGCTATGAAGATTTTGTTAAATATAAAGGAGAATCTGGAGCTAAAAATGCAGGAAAATTACGTGTTGAAGGAAAAGATTATATAACTAAAGATGGGGATATAATCCATTTTAGATTTAATGTATAGAACTTAAAATGTTATGGAAAATGTGTATAAATTAGTTAGCAAAGAGTTGCAATTAATAAATAATTATATGAATGAGATTATTACCTCCCCTATACCATTAATTAGGGAGGCTAGTAATCATATTGTTGTTACAGGTGGTAAAAAATTACGCTCAATAACTTTGTTATTGAGTGCAAAATGTTTTGATTTTATTGACCAAAATATTTTAAGCTTGGCTACTGTTATTGAGTTTTTTCATATT